>JAJCYK010000429.1 GCA_029262935.1 Cytophagales bacterium
AGCCTGCTGGACAACCTATTGTTTTGGTCCCAATCTCAGATGGGTAGCAACCATATAGAAAATAAACCCATTAGAATTGTAGAATTAGTAAATAAAAATATAGAGTTGTATCGGGTTTCAGCACTTCAAAAAGACATTAATATTGATTTTAAATATACATCAAACAGCCCCATGGTGATTGGAGATGAAAACGTAATCAACTTGGTTATGAGAAATTTGCTTAATAACGCCATTAAGTATTCTAAGAAAAAGGGGTTAATCACTGTTACCATGGGCACAGATAACGGACAATTGGCAATTAGTGTCAAAGATAGAGGTGTGGGTATGAGTAAGAAACTAATAAATCATCTATTTGAAAAGGATTACCACAATAGTACTCGAGGAACTTCGAATGAAAAGGGTACGGGACTTGGCCTTAAGCTTTGCAAAGAATATTTAGTAAAACAACGTGGTGACATCTTCGTTGACAGTGAAAAAGGCAAAGGATCTTTGGTCACATTTACTTTACCGTTAAAATGATAATGAGCACGTTAGTTTTTTAAACGGCTTAAAATGAGTATTTTACTTAATTGAAGTAACAAGAAATGAAGCTATTTATTGTTATAATCTTCGGTTTTTGGAACCATTCTGATGGAGGGGTCACGCCACCAGTGGCTAAAAACGGACCACTTGTAAGCTGGGAAGAAACCCCAATTTTTAACGATAGTGCTAGGGTGAACTTTCTTAACTATCGTGCGGAGAAATTATTAACTGAAAATCCCGACGAGGCCACCAGACTGGCCACTGAGGCGCAAATCCTGGCTGAATCATTATCTTACAGATATGGTCTTATAAAGAGCCTAACCCTGCTAGGCAGGTCCTACCAACATCAAAGAGAGTACATACAAGCTTTAGATCACTACTTACAAGCCTCTAAGGCTTTAGAAAACTCAGGCCGCCAACTGGATCTATCTGACCTGCAAATGGAAATAGGAGCTCTGTTTATTGAATGGGGCGTGCATGAGAAAGCTGTGGAGTATTTCGCTAATTCATATGAGATCAGCCGCCAACTAAATGATACGGCCAGGCAAGAAAGCGTACTAACCTATTTAGGAGATACACACCTACTACTTAATAACAAAAAAGAAGCGAAGTCCTATTACATGTTATTGCTGGAACTGCAAAAAGGACTAGGGAAAAAACTCGAGGTTCAAAGGGTATTGGAGCAACTAGCAGAAATTTACACACAATTAGGAGAGCGTGAAAAAGCCCTGGACTATGAACTTCAGGTTCTAGTTATTAAGAAAGAACTTGGAGTGAAGATCGGCTTGGCATCATCGTTGAATAAAATCGGCAACCTTTCTAAGAATTTAAATAACTATCCACTAGCTCTACGATACTTCAAAGAATCCTTGGCATTGAATAATAAACTGGGATTGGCCCAGGAGGGAAATCAAGATGATGACGTGTTAATGAATATCGCATTCATTTATCAGGCGGAAGGAGATTACGATGAAGCGCTGGAATATCTTTTTGACGCCTTGCAAATAAGACGTGCGCGTGAAGATTTCGTTACTGCCTCTATAGTCAATCATGAGATAGCCTATACCTACTTGGCTTTAGGTCGTTTAAAACCTGCCAAAGAGTATGCGGAGATGGCTGTCACCTGGGGTGAACGAGAAAAGTCCTATGAGGTCTTAGTAAACAGCTACAAGATTCTTTCTGACATCTATCTAACGGATGGAGATGATGAAAATGCCTTAAAGTATTACAAAAAACACACAGAGATCATGCGCCAATTATATATGGCGCAAAACAAGCAAAAGCAAAAACTTCTGGAAAAGCAATTAGAAATCGAACGCCAGGAAAAGGGGTTCAACTTATTGTTGATCGATAAGGAAATGAAGGACCTAGAAGTAAAGGAGCTCCAATACATTTCCGATAAAAAAGAGACCAACATAACTTTGCTTAAGAAGGAAAAGGAATTACAGGAAATCAGTTTAAGAGTACAACAAGCTGAAAAAGAGCAAGCGCAACAGGCCTTATTGCTATCGCAACAATCATATGAAGTGGAGAAGAACAATAGGGAAATGCGTATTCAGGCTTTAAGACTAAGTCAACAGGAATTGCAAGAAAAAGAACGTCAAAAAACCATAGCCTTGTTGAAAGAACGAAAGGCGCTGCAAGAATCGGAATTAGGTGTTTCCCAAGCCATGCGTACGTTCTTCTTTGGCCTATCCGTGCTTTTTGCCATTATCTTATTTCTTATTTATCGAAGCTACCGTCTTAAGAAAAAAGCAAATACCAGCTTGGCCTTGCAAAACATGGAGATCCAACAACAGAAGGATCGATTGGAGCAGGCTCTCAAGGATCTCAAAGCAGCACACACTCAAATTGTTCAATCCGAAAAGATGGCTAGTTTGGGGGAATTGACGGCGGGGATAGCACATGAAATCAACAATCCCATTAATTTTGTTTATGCGGGCGTAGATGGATTAAGGGTTTCTTTGGAAGGGTTGCTGGAAGTGCTGAATAAATACGCCGAACTTGACGGTCGGGGAAACACCATGGATATTGAGCAAGTTTTGT
>JAJCYK010000430.1 GCA_029262935.1 Cytophagales bacterium
GCAGAAAAATTCTTTTCGTCATTTTGTCTTCTATACAGCAGCACGTTTGTTCCATTATAAATCTGGTTGCCTTGCGATCCCTGCAAGAAAAGACTAAAATCAAAGTTCCTGTAAGAGGCGTTAAAGGTGATTCCATATTCAAAATCTGGCAACCCGCTTCCCATAAATTGCTTGTCATCATCGTTTAAAACTCCATCACCATTGGAATCCACAAACCGTAGATCTCCAGGTAAAGCATTTGGTTGAATACCATGAGCATCAACCTCTCCCTGGTTCTGAAAAATGCCGTCAGTTGCAAACAAATGAAATCGGCCTATTTCTCCCCCAATTTCCGAACGAGTAGTTGGATGCGTGTCAAAGATGACAAAACCATCTACAAACGCTTCATCTTGAAAGCCGAGTTTGGTTATCTCATTGTTGCTACTACCGATGTTTCCGGTAATGCTGTATTTGAAATCCTTATCAGAATTCCTGTAAGACATGGTTAATTCCCATCCTTTGTTTTCTAGAGTACCTCCATTGGTTACCGGTGCCACGGTGATTCCCGTAGTGGCAGGCACGGGTACTCCTACTAACATGTCGGTGGTTTCGGTAAAGAAATAATCAAAAGTAAGACCAATTTTATCTTCCAATAAGCCTAAGTCCAAACCTATGTTTGAGGTTCTCGACTCTTCCCATTTAATGTCTGTAGCTGCCAGAGATCTGCTTATGGTCCCTACATTCACGGCTTGTGACTGCCCACCACCTAAAGGGTAGTTTAAAGCACTATTGTTACTAGCTAATGTGGCAAGGAAAAGAAAATTATCAATATTTTGATTACCCAACGTACCAATACTAAATCTTGGCTTCAACTCATTAATAAAGGGAACATTGAAGAAGGATTCTTCGGTAATTCGCCATCCAATGGAGGCGGAGGCAAAAGTTCCATACCTATTGTCTGGGCCAAACCTGGAGGAGCCATCTCGACGAATACTCCCTTGAAACAAATATCTATTAGCAAAACTGTAGTTGACTTGTCCAAATACGGATTGCAAGGTGCTGGTTAGGTTTGATCCAAATGAATTGGCATCTCCTATGCCGGCACCCAAAGCAAACAAATTGTTGGAAGGAAAATCGTTGTTAGACCCTCCGGTGGATTGGAAAACTCTTTTTTCCGCTGATACCCCCAGCAAGGCAGATATACTATGATCCCCAAAGGATTTGCTATAGTCTAATATGTTGTTCCAAACGGTTTCCGTAATTCTAGATCTGGTTTCAGATAAATCTGTTTGATCATTTATTTCCTGAGGACCAAATTGATAGGTTGGTAAATGAAATAGGAAATAATTATTGGTAATGTTTGCTCCAAAACGGGTGCGAAATTTTAGTCCATCAATGATGTCTACCTCTAGAAAGACATTTCCTTGGATCTGATCGTTTTCACTACTATTTGTGGTTAATAATGTCTGGCCTACTATATTACCAGATTGGACATTAGGCACGGCAAACCCATTACCTGTTGCAGGGTCAAATACACCGTTATGAGGTAGAGATGATAGTGTGGAAAGGACTGGTGAGAATCCTGCATTACCTCCATCTCCACTTTCATCTTCACCTAAAAGATTTCGATTGGAGCGTGCATATGAAATGGTCTGCCCGATAGTAATTCTATCACTGATCTGGTAATCTGTATTGACCCTGAAGTTGTATCGTTCAAAATCGGTATCAATAATAGTACCCTCATCATTAAAATACCCTAAGGAAAAATTATAAGAAACAGCTTCAGATCCACCAGAAACGGCTAAATCATATTTTTGCTCTAATCCTGATTGAAACATGGCATCTTGCCAATCGGTATCCGCAACGTTTCCCTGTGAAGTATAAGCAAGTGGTGGCAGGCCGTCATTGGCATGAGCTGCTTTGCTCACTTGATTGTTTTGTGCGGTATTCAACACATCTAACGTGTTAGGAATATCACTTCGACCTACATAGGCATTGAAGGACACCACTGGATTACCCTTTGACCCTCTTTTAGTGGTTACGATCACCACTCCGTTGGAGGCTCTGGAGCCATATATGGTAGCGGCAGATGCGTCTTTTAATACATTGATCGACTCAATGTCTGCAGGATTAATTGAGGATATATCTCCTGGTATCCCATCAATAACAAACAAAGGATTGTTATTGCCGATTGTGCTAAGTCCCCGTACTCGAATAATAGGCGCACTACCAGGAGCCCCCGAGCCTGGAGTTGATATTACTCCAGCTATTTGTCCTTGTAGTAAGCTTGAAACATCGGCGCCAGGTAATTTTTGAATGTTCTCCACATTAACGGAGGAAACTGCTCCTGTTAAGTCCTGTTTATTCTGGGTACTGTAACCTACAACTATGATTTCGTTTAATGCGGTTACATCTGGAACCATCGCCAAACTTATTTGTGATCTACCATTTATTTGAGCCTCCTGGGTAACAAAGCCCACAAAGCTAAATAGTAGCGCACTGGTTTCGGCTACAGCAATGCTGTACTGGCCATTCACGTCTGTCGTAGTGCCATTGGTTGTGCCTTTTTCCAAGATACTCACTCCTGGAAGTCCCTCCCCACGTTCAGTGTCTGTAACTACTCCTGTTACTGTAACGGTTTGAGCTTCCAAGACGTTTGAGTCAACGAAAAGGGCCACAAGCAGGCAAATAAACACTTGTAAGGTTCTCTTCATAATCTTATGGATTTGATTTGGTGTAGTTAGTTTTTAACTCTACTG
>JAJCYK010000431.1 GCA_029262935.1 Cytophagales bacterium
GCCAATGTATCCGATGAAGAAGTAGGGCAAGGAGAAGAAGCTGATTATGAAAAAACGCCTTCTCAATTTGACAGATCCGAACCTGCCTTTGGAGAGCGTCCTTTATTCAGCATGCCGGCCATTTGGAGTGAAACCATGGAAAATAAAATGGTGCTGTATGGCATCGAAAATGACGAATTGCCACTAGTCACTTTTGAAATCACCTTCAAGGGCGGGCACTGGTTGGACCCCTTGGAAAAATCCGGAGTGGCCAATCTAACTGCTGATCTATTGCTGGAAGGCACAGCGAATAAAACCTCCGCGGAACTTGAAGAAGCCATTGGATTATTAGGCGCTGAAATATCTGCGTCCAGCAATAGTGAAACTTTTACTGTTTCAGCTACATGTTTAAGTAAGAATTTCGAAGCAACGGTGGAATTGGTAAAAGAAATACTTTTTCAACCGCGATGGGATCAAAGCGAATTTGACAGGTTGCATCTTGCGCTACAAACGGAGCTTAAAGGTCGGGAAGCCAACCCCACCGCTATAGCGTATTGGAATTTTTATCAATTACTATACGGGCCGTCGCATATTTTAGGAACACCAAATAATGGCTCTTTGAAATCAACTGCGGCTATCACTATCGATGATTTGCAATCTTATTTCCAATCTTTGGATGCTAAAAATGGATCCTGGCATATTGTTGGAGATGTTTCAAAAGAACGTGTGGTGAAGGCCTTAAAGCCCTTTAATCAATGGGCCGGAGAATTGCCCATCTATCCGGACTATGATATAGCAAATCACGATCACGGCGGCAAGTTGTATTTTATTGATGTACCTGGATCCAAACAGTCGGTAATCTATATTGGAAAATTGGCTTTATCAGGTAACGATGAAAATCTTAACAATTTGGACTTTGCCAATGAAATTCTAGGAGGAGGATCAAGCGGTCGCCTCTTTCAAACCTTGCGTATTGAAAAAGGGTATACTTATGGGGCATACTCTTACATCAACCCAACATTAGAATTAGCGCCATTTATGGCCACTTCCAGTGTCCGGGCAAATGCTACGTTAGCTTCGTTGAAGATAATGAAGGAAATGATTGCCAACTACGGCCCAAACTTCAGCCAGGAAGAGGTGGACATTACTCAATTAAAAATATTAAAAGCCAATACTAGAGCATACGAATCACTAAATGCAAAAATTGGAATCCTGCGTCAAATCAGTCGTTATGGAAGGGACTTAAACTACCTGGAAAAAGATCAAGACGAATTGCTTAACATGAAGTTGGGGGACTACCAATCCTTGATTGCTGATTATTTGGAAGAAGATCAAATGGTTTATTTAGTAGTAGGAGATAAAGCTACACAATTGGAGGAAGTGCAAAAGTTAGGTAAGATTGTGGTTGAATTGGACCTTTACGGAAACGTCCTAAAATAAACTAAGCAGTAAGATCTTGTATATCGATAAGAACAACCCTTGGCACAAAGTTTCAGCTGGCGCAGAAGCTCCTTCTATAGTAAATTGCATCATTGAAATACCTCAAAACACAAGGGCAAAATACGAACTGGATAAAGAATCGGGTTTGTTAAAATTGGATCGGGTGCTTTACTCGTCTATGTATTACCCAGCAAACTATGGATTCATTCCGCAAACGTATTGTGATGATAATGACCCATTGGATGTGTTGGTGCTCTCCCAAATTACTGTGGTTCCCATGTGTTTGGTGGAAGCCAAGGTGATTGGAGTAATGCGCATGGAAGATGGAGGTGAGTTGGATGACAAAGTCATTGCTGTAGCATTGCATGACATGAGTGTTAACCATATAAATGATATTGCAGAACTACCCAAACACTTTTTTAAGGAATTGCGTAACTTCTTTGAAGATTATAAAAAACTTGAGAACAAAACCGTTACGGTTGAAGATTTTCAAAATGGTGCTATTGCCAAAAAGATTGTCTCTAAAAGCATTGAAGATTACGAAAAATTTATAAACTCCTGACCTTAGTAAAACTATGAAATACCTTATAACAGCCTTTTTAGTATGCAGCTCAATGAGTGTTTTAGCTCAAGATGCCGAATTCGAACTGGTAAAATCCACTGTGGATCAACAGGAAATCAAGGACCACATCCATTATCTGGCCTCCGATGAGATGGCCGGAAGAAATGTAGGGTCCCTAGGGATCGACATGGCAGCAGACTACATTGCACAAACGCTAAAGAAATATGGTGCACAGCCGGTAAAAGGCAATGATGGATATTTCCAAAACATTCCTTTTCAAAGGACAAAACCAGCCACCAAGGTATCGTTTAGTTTAAATGATATTGAAGGTGTTTCCATCGCGGTACTTGAAGGAGCAAATATGTCTGCTTCCGAAAATGCCGTATTTCTAAACTACGGGAGTCTGACTGATTTTGAGTCAAAGAATGTGTCAGGCAAATTGGTAGTGGTAAAAGCAGGCAGCGAGGATAAACAAGATTTTCGGTCTTCCTTTTTTGCCGGGCGAAACAAACGACAATTGGCACAAAAACACGGAGCCAAAGGCTTAGTGGAAATCATTAGCACGGACAATCAAAGTTGGAACTTCATTGCAGGATTTACGGCGGACGAAACCATATCCTTAGATCAGGCATCAGATCCTGAAGCCTTTGCACATGTTTGGGTACGACAGGAAAATGAAGCACTTACAAAATCACTAACAGATAGTCCAAAGGTTGATTTGACAATAGCCGGTGTAGTCAACGAAAAGTTCATCTCGAAAAACATAGTAGCAATGATACCAGGCAGTGATGCGGAATTGGCTAAAGAATTTATAATCTATTCTGCACACTACGACCACTTGGGTATATCGAAAAAGCTGCAGGAGGGCGACTCGATATTTAATGGTGCGCGCGATAATGCAGTAGGCGTAGTCACGGTACTCAGTGCGGCCCAAAATATTGGTAAATATCCCACTAAAAGATCGGCTCTATTAATTTTGTTTACCGCAGAAGAAAAAGGACTGTTGGGAAGTCAGTACTATGTGGCAAATCCATCTATACCTTTGAATCAAATGGCTTTTTGTTTCAATAGCGATAATGGAGGATACAATGACACCTCTATAGCCACCATAATCGGACTAAAACGGACTACGATGGCTGATCACATCGTCAAAGCAGCCGAATTGAGTGGACTGAAAGCCATGGACGACCCCGCCCCTGAACAAAACCTGTTTGACCGTAGTGACAATGTGCACTTTGCTGCTGCTGGAATCCCCGCTCCTACCTTTAGCTTAGGATTTACGGCTTTTGATGAAGAAATTGCCAAATATTATCATCAGGTAACCGACAACCCTGAAACGCTCGACTATGATTACTTACTAAAATTCTTCCAATCTTACGTATTGAGTAGCCGTTACATTGCGAATGACCCGAAGACGCCTTTTTGGGTGGAAGGAGATAAATATTATGAGGCGGGTAAAAGTTTGTACGCCCACGATTAACTCCGGGTTTATTAAACATTCCTTTTATGAAAACTACTCTAAGGTTTTTTGTGCAACGATCTTTGGTATTTGGTCTGGTTCTACTGGTCTCTGGCAATGCTTTGCGACTTACTGCCCAGTCGTCTGTAGATACCCTAAAGGTGTTGTTTGTGGGAAACATCTACACCAATTTTCAAAACCTTCCCCATATCGTTACGCTTATATCAGACAGTACATCCACCACGTTAGT
>JAJCYK010000432.1 GCA_029262935.1 Cytophagales bacterium
CAAAGATATTGATAAGACTAAAACCAACTTTAAACAAGACTTATGATACGGATTGCCACCTTTAACTTGGAAAATTTTGACGACGTAGCCAGACCTACCTTAGCAGAACGCATCACTATTATGCGACCGCAATTGGCGCGTATAAACGCGGATGTTTTATGTTTGCAAGAAGCGCACAGCCAAGGACCGGCTGATAATAGAGTACTTTCCGCATTGGATAGCTTGTTGCAAGGGACAGATTATTCCGGATTCAACAGATCCACTACCACTACCACCACAGGGGTACTTTACGATCAGCGAAACATCGTCACCCTGTCCAGGTTTCCCATACTCACCACTACCTTAATCCGAGATAGCGATGCGCCTAGACCCAGTTATCAAATGGTAACGGCCAATCCTCCGGACCAAACGGCCAATCCCCTGGTTTGGGAACGCCCCATCCTGTACAATACACTTGATTTGGGTAACAATCATGTACTTCATTTGATGAATGTGCATATGAAATCTAAAATTGCCTCCAACATACCGGGACAAAAAGTAGACAATTTTACTTGGAGGTCCGTTTCTGCTTGGGCGGAAGGAAGTTTCATTGCTTCCATGAAAAGAGTAGGGCAGGCGCTACAGGCACGATTGGCCATCGATACCATTTTTGACGATCAAGGAGACGGCGCCCTGATTGCCATTTGTGGTGATTTTAATGCAGATTCAGATGAGGTACCGGTACGAACTATTAGAGGGCCAGTGGAAGAAACAGGAAACCCTGAGCATGCCAGTAGGGTGATGGTACCGTGCGAAAGCAACATTCCAGAATCTTCACGATTCAGTTTAAAGCACTTGGGTCATGGGGAAATGATTGATCATATACTCGTGTCGCGCGCCATGCTGCAATTTTTTTCGCATGCAGAAATACACAACGAAGTGTTGCCGGATGAATCAGGCGCTTTTAGGACAGATGATAAGTTCCCTGAATCCGATCACGCCCCGGTAATTGCTGAATTTGATATGTAAGACATCATAGCTGGCGATTGCCCGGTAACATAGCCTGTGTCGGGTAGCTCTCTAGTTCGAAGCATAGCTTAATTTTATAATTGAGGATTATTTTGAATATTGGAACCTGATGAACATCCTAATTGCCCCGGATAAATTTAAAGGTTCGCTCACAGCTAAGGAAGTATGTGCCGCTATTGCAGAAGGTGTATGGCGCCATGATCCCCATCACCACATAAAACAAATACCGTTGGCGGACGGGGGTGAAGGCACGCTTGATGTTTTGGATCAGTACTTGGATTTAGAGACGGTTCCGGTGCAGGTATGTGATCCTCTATTCCGGCCCATACAAGCTAGTTATAAGAGGTCTGGAACCACAGCTTACATTGAAATGGCCCAGGCCTCCGGTTTGGACTTATTGGCCCCTGACGAGCGCGATTGTTTGTTGACCACCTCTTTAGGCACCGGTCAGCTTATTTATGATGGCTATCAAAAAGGAGTGCGTACGTTCTATGTTTTTGTTGGAGGAAGTGCTACCAATGATGCAGGTTGGGGCGTCCTGCAGGCTTTAGGAATTGTAGGCATGGATAAAGAAACAGCCTTGAAGCCTACGGGGGAAAACCTGGCACGATTGAATCAATGGGATACCAGCGGGTTGTTCGTTGATAGGGATGAAATGGTGTTTCATATGGTTTGTGATGTGCGCAACCCCCTATTTGGGCCTATGGGAGCAGCTCAAGTATATGCTCCTCAAAAGGGAGCAGATCCAGCCGCGGTACAAGTATTGGAAAAAGGTCTGAAAAATTTTGCAGCCGTAATGCAACAAGAAACCGGCCGGATCATTCACCAGTTCCCTGGGTCTGGGGCTGCCGGCGGTGTTGCTGCCGGGATTTCTGGTTTTTTTCCTACCCAAATCCAATCGGGAATTTCTACTATTATGGAATTGGTGGGCTTGCCGACCGCTGTGGCTGAGGCTGATTTAGTGATTACAGGTGAAGGCAAAATGGATCACCAAACCTTAGCAGGTAAAGTAATTGCGGGAGTACATGAATTGTGTCATAACGCCGGTAAAGATCTGGGAGTCATCTGTGGCAGTTTGGACCTTACACCCACTGAAGTCACTCATATGGGTTTTTGGAAGGTTTTGCCCTTAATGCGAGAAGGTACTTCTTTGGATGAGGCCATGCAGCAAGCTGCACAACTGGTAAGTGATCGCACTCATGAAATGATGCAAACTTGACCCACTCATGCTTTATTCATTCATTTAAAAATGCTACTCCCTTTTCTGCGAATCGCTTAAAATCTTGTTTGTAAGGCAAAGATTATTTCTTGAAAAGGTAAGCACAAAGAAGCCCTTACCTTCATCATGACCTTTTGAAATCGAAAAGCTAAGGTGGAGCTAATTTAGTCTAGCTCTTTAAGCCAATTAAGAAACAACAAGGGCCACTGGGCTAAGCGTCCCTGGCCTATGGCGGTACTATATCCATGCCCCCCGTAGGGATAAGCGTGAAATTCAATAGGCACTTTATGATCCAATAAAGCTTGTTGAAAACGTAAACTGTTGGCAATGGACACCGCCTGGTCATCCGCAGAATGGACCATAAAAGTTGGTGGGGTTTCTTTCGTGACCCTTTTTTCGTTAGAGTATTTATTGATCAACTCTTGTTTGGGACGCTCCCCGAGCAAGGCTTTACGACTACCGCTATGAGTTATGGTAGCATCCATTGAAATTACTGGGTAAACCAGCACCATAAAATCGGGCCGCAAGCTAGGATCCTCAAAATGAGTCCCTACGGTAGAAGCAAGGTGACCACCGGCGGAAAATCCCATAATGCCTATTTTTTGAGGGTCAATATTCCATTTCCCCGCATGCTTTCGTATGAGCAGTAGCGCTTGCTGCGCATCTTGTAAGGGTGCCATATGTGGGATATGGTTGGTGATAGGAGAGGGCAATCGATATTTTAACACAATCCCTGCCACACCCTGAGCGCTTAACCATTGTGCGATGTCCGTACCTTCCCAGTCATAAGCAAGACCCATATAGCCACCGCCAGGGCAAATTATTACCGCTTGTTTGGTAGCGTGACGTCTTGATGGTAAATACACTTCAATGGTAGGTGCCTCTACCTTAGTAATCCATAATATATCTTCATTTCGCTCATGTTCTTTTAATTCACTCGATTTGAGGTTGGGTATGCCATCCGGCCATAAAGGTACAAGGTGATCTTGCCCAAATAAGGACGAGCAGAGTAATAGTAAAGGTATGACACATTTCATAAGC
>JAJCYK010000433.1 GCA_029262935.1 Cytophagales bacterium
GTACGGGAACGAAAAAAATCAATTTCTGCATAACTTAATGACAAGGTTTCATATCAGGACGTAACTATTGACTTTAAGGTCACAGCAAAAATAAGAGAAAATTATTGGATGAAGATAAAATAGCAGCTTTTAGTTAGCCAAAAAGCATCCTCAATTCACATTTACTCCAAAACTAAAATTCGAGCAGTTGATTGAGGCACGTGGTACTCTTGGATGATTGCTAATATAACTGTTGAGATGCCTTACCGCGCTCAACCAGTATTTCCGCTACTTCCCGGGGGAGTTTCAACCGACTTTCCTGAATTTGCAAGGACTTACCAGCTTCCCATAATTGATTCATGCTTTCTTTATCAAAATATAGGTCCCAAGGGTGCTTTTGATAAACGTCATTCGGCATGAAGTAAAGGTTTACATTAATATATCCATCTTGTCCGTCCTCAAGCAAAGTTCTAGCGTCGGTTTGGAATGCCTTTTCCAACTCCAGTGGTAAGTTTATATCGTTGTCTCTAACATCAAAAGTTAAAATGCCTATCGTTCTGAAGAGGGAATTAAGGATTCTTCTTTTCTTAAGGGAATCCAGGTCAATTTCCATACGATTGTTGACAATTACATCAATGGTAGGCCCACCTGCACAACCTGGGTTTTTGTCGAGAATGTATTCGATACCTTTTAGTAAGGGTATATTTTCTCTTACTCCCCCATCAACCCAACAATTTCTAGTATCCGAACTGTGATTTTCTCCATCCATGACCACTCCGTCCGTACAATCTAAAGTCATAAATAGTGGTTGGTTGGCAGATCTCCATATCCAATCTAGAAGTTGCACTCGCTTGGAGTCTTTTTCTTTTAAACACGCTTTTAGTTTTCTGCCCTGCAGACCGGTGCAGGTTACTGATCGGCTATCAAATTGTTCCTGCTGAGAGTTGAAATAGAAGAGGTCTGCAGTGGAAAAATTGGTTACCGTAACAAAAAAGGGATCACCAGACTCCAAAATAGATTCATACTTTTCCGTGTCGTAAGTCTTTAGTAAAAGTTTTCTCAGGTTTTTAGATTCTCCTAAAGTTTTTTTGCCAAAAATAATCCTAAAAACAGCTTTTAAAACCTTCGGCTTAATTGCCACAACTTCCCCATTCCTTTTTTTAGTTTTGAAGGGGTTTACATTAAATATTGCTCGTTGATTTACTCCGGTGTACATGTCTCTCAAGGTGGAGAAATCTTCCACTGCCACTAAAGGAGCCATTAAGCTACCGGTACTGGTGCCTACTATAGCTTCAAAATCACAGTCTCGTTCGTTGACTAAGCTTTCAATAACTCCCCCACCCCAAGCACCGCGAGCACCGCCTCCGGAGATCACTAAGACCCGTTGCCCAATCAGGTACTCACAGGTAAATAATAAACATAAGGCTAGGTAAAGCTTGAAGGTTTTCATGTTGGCTGGTTTCGGTTTGGAATTCAAGGTATTATTAATTTAAATTATTCAAAAAAGTAACCTTACTCTATTGACGTTAGATTACCAATTTTGTCAAGACCCACCATTAATGTAAATTAAAACCATGAAAGAAAGGCACCTCCCATTTATAGGCATTCTGATATTACTTGTAGTTTTTACTTCATTCGCAACCATGGCTCAAGAGGCCCATCGACGGTGGACTAAGATGAATCAAATCAGAAAAGATAAGTTCGATCTTATTTTACCCCAGGCCATGCGTGAAAACGGCATTGACATGTGGATAGTCACCAATCGCGAAGGTGATTATGACCCCTTGTATCCCGATATGGGGGCCGGCTATACTACTACCAACGGCTACTACATTTTCACAGATAATGGATCCGAACGGGTAGAACGCGCCGCTTTGGGAATGAGTGGATATCTTTTGGAACAAACAGGCGCCTACGATCATTTTGGTGCTGCGACCGAATTAAAGACCTACGTTGAAGCCAGGAATCCCAAGAAAATTGGTCTGAACTATTCAAAAAATTTTGGTGGTGCTGACGGTTTATCTTATTCGGAATATTTAGAACTCACAGAACTTTTGGGACCAACGTATGCGGAGAGATTTGTATCGGCAGAAAAACTAACTTCAGATTTCCGGTCTCGAAGAGTGGCTACGGAGATTGCGGTTTACTCGGAAGCAGGTGAAATCTCTTATCGCTTGGCTGAAAGAGCTTTTTCTAATGAGGTCATCACACCTGGTAAAACCACCTTGGAAGATGTAGCGTGGTGGATGAAGGAACAACTATTCAAGCACAACTTGGGATCTTCATTCGGTATGCCATCGGTATATATTACTGGGCCCGACGGCGTGGAAGCATTGTCTACAGATCGCATTATCCAACGAGGAGATGTTCTCATGCTAGATTGGGGAGTGGGGTTAATGAATTTTTATACGGATATGAAAAGAATCGCTTATGTCCTAAAAGAAAATGAGACTGAAATTCCCAGTAGTATTCAAAATGCGTTTCAGCAAGGTATTCAAGCACGAAAGATCATTACAGCCAACATAAAACCAGGGATCACAGCCCAACAAGCGGAAGATAAAATTTATAAAGCCTTAGAGCAGGCTGGGTTCCTGAAAATGACTACGTTTAATCAGCCCAGTACCTCTGATAAAACTGACATCATCATCGGATGCCATTCCGTAGGTAACTGGGGTCATGGCATTGGTCCATCCATTGCCTTTTTCAATCCTGTACGATTAACATATGAAATTAAGAATAGCAATTTTCTTTCTATAGAATTGTTTGCCTAAAGTAAAATACCTGAATGGGGAGGGAAAAAATTACGCATCCCCTTAGAGGACGATGCTGTAATTACTGATCGAGGCGTGGAATGGTTATATCCAGCAAATAATAGAATCCTCGTTATCAAATAATTTAAAAGAAGTTTCAAGTAGCGCTACTGCTGGCTAATACATTGTGTTACAAATGGTATTGGCAACCTTGAAATTCATTACGATCATCGCCCTGCAATTGTGTGGGGGTCTTTGCAGCGCACAAATCCTAATATGGAATGAGGACTTCAATAGCTACCAAGATAGCACGACCACGGGCGCTAATTTAAATACATCCAATCCTGAGGCTGATTGGGTTTCAGGTGGGTGCTTGGCTTGTGCCGACTCATTGAACGATTGGTGGGAAGTTCGCGATCAAGCTATGCAGGCTCGTGATGTAAATGAGGTATCGTTTTTACAAACAGAAGCCATTGACATTTCAAGATTTACCCAAATTCAATTTTCCCTAGACTTTTTAGCCTTAGGTGATTTTGAAGGCCCGTATTTTGGTACTGACAATTGCGTAGATCAAACCAATGAAGATT
>JAJCYK010000434.1 GCA_029262935.1 Cytophagales bacterium
GGTTATCTTCAGAAGGAAGCAGACCCAGGTTACCCTGGGCCATGGCCTTACCTGATTTTAAGAAAGACCCAAGCGCAGTGCTGCCTATTCTGGAAAATTTAAAAAATGATCCCTCAGAATCTGTAAGACGTAGTGTGGCAAACAACCTGAACGATATTTCCAAAGACAATCCCACTCTGGTAGTTTCACTGGCCAGAAAATGGCTGGGGGCTTCCTCCAACACAGACAAGTTGGTGAAACATGCTTGCAGATCTTTACTAAAAAGCGGCCATTCGGAAGTCATGCGTTTGTTTGACTTTGGAGCGATAAAGAGTATTAAAATCGATAATCTCCAGATTTTAAACCCGGAGGTTCATCTAAGGGACTTTCTAGTATTTTCCTTTAATTTGGTTAATACCAGTAACAAGGAATCAAAAATAAGGTTGGAGTACGCCGTTTATTATCAAAAGGCCAACGGCACCTTGTCAAAAAAGGTCTATAAGATCAGTGAAAAGCAATATGCCGGGAATTCCACAACCAACATTATTAGAAAACAACCCTTTAAATTAATCACTACTCGCAAGTTCCACTTGGGGAAGCATCAACTTGCCCTGGTAGTTAATGGCAATGAGTTAGAAAAGTTGGACTTTCATTTGATTGATCCATAAACATTTCTTAAACGTTCCAATCTTTGACACTTACGGACCTTATCTTGGTAGAAAACAATTCAGGTCTGTACAAAGCCGCAGAACTACCGAAGGTTCTGCGCAAAGGGGAGGGATTGGGGGGATTCCCCCTCGACATACTAATTATAATTTTATATGGTAATGATTAGGTCATCTTAAGGTCTGCTTTTCCTGCCGAAAGCTTCCAGTTTGCTCAATAATCATTTGTATTGGATGTTCTCATGGTCCATACGCTTCCGATAGCCCGTTCCTCTTTAGTAAAAGGGACGTCCTTTTTGGGAATTATTGGTAACAAAACGCTTTTGTAACCTTATTTCGGATCTCATTTCATATCTAGGGCAAGAATTGTAATTTGTGAATCAAATGCTACTCTCATGAAATTCAAAGGATCCATAGACATCAAGGCCCCAATTGATAAGGTCACGGCTTTTTTCGCTGACCCCAAGTACCTAAAAGAATACCAAGAAGGGTTTATACGTAAGGAATTGATCAGCGGAACCCCAGGAACTGCGGGGGCAAAGTCAAAAATGTATTATAAAATGGGTAAAGGGGAAATGGAATTAACAGAAACCGTTACCTCCAATGAACTACCACACCGGTTTGAGGGTCATTATCATCACAAACATATGGACAATACCATGGTTTGCACTTTTTCAGTGCTTGGCGATAATGAAACCCGATACGAGTCAGAGATAGAATATACGCGGATAAACTGGATCATGCCTCGACTAATGGCCATATTGTTTCCAAGTATGTATAGAAAACCTGCACAACGCTGGATGAACAATTTTAAAGTATTTGTAGAAAAACAATAGCTAATACGATGTGGGAGGAAAAACTCAAATTTTACGACCAGTTAATAGCCACCAATAGCAAGTTTAAACGCAAGGGGAAAACCATGCCTTACACTTCTGCAAATGGTTACATGTTTACCCTTTTTAATAAAGCAGGAGAGATCGGTATCCGACTTTCCAAAGAGTCCGGTGCTAAATTCAAGAAAGAGCACCGCGCCACTATTTATAAATCCTATGGAGCTGTGATGCGTGATTATGTACTGGTTCCAGAAACGTTATATAATGATTTGGACTTATTAGCTGCGTACGTGGAAGAAAGTTACCAATATGTGATGTCATTAAAACCAAAATAAATCCAATACTACGCAAACTGTATCACCCAATTATTAAAGGTATTTCTGCAAGTATCTCTTGAAATAAGCAGCACTATCCGTAATGCTCTGCATGGAGTTTTGTGCGAAATTACTCCCTTGTTCCAAGTAATAGAATTCGAGTCCTGAGAGGGACGGATCCGGCAAAATGTTTACATAATCGATTGAGCCATTTCCAAGTTCGGTATAATCTCTTGTGACTTTATCCATATCTTTGATATGCCACATCACATAGCGTCCAGGCTGGTTTGCAATCAACTCCTTGGGGGTAAGCTTTGAAGAGTGCATGACCCAGTACAAATCTATTTGTAGTTTTACCAATCCGGGATCGGTTTCACGCAAAATGATATCATACCCGTTTTGACCCTGATGGTCAATGAACTCGAAATCATGATTATGGTAGGCAAAGCCCAAACCTGAATTTACAACCTGCTCTCCGATGATGTTTAATTTTTCGGATAGCACTTTGAATTTATCAATGGTCCGGAATTCTGGTGCCAACCAAGGCCATGTAATATAACTTTTGTTCAAGCCATGAGCGCCTGCAATACAGTGATCAACAAAACGTTTTAACTCCTCTTCAGGCTTTTCAAGATAGTCTGAAAAGCCGTAATGGCCACTAGAGGCCGTCAGTTGCAAATCTTCCAGTATCTGTTTGAAATCCGAGGTCTTATACCCATAAAAAGTATCTTGTTCTCCTTCATAACCATAGGTCTCTAAATCTTGATAGCCCAATGCAGCAACGGTTTTTAAACTGCCCAGAGGATCTTTTTTCATGGCATCCCTAATGGTAAAGAGTTGCAATCCCATTTTATATTTTGGCTTAGTATCTAGTCTATACATCGGATTGGGCACTAGGGCAGCCGACGCTAACAAACTGGACTGCTTTATAAAATCTCTTCGGTCAATGGGTTTGTCTTCCTTCATTTTTAACTCCAAATTTTAGTTCAGGATTGAAACTTGTTAACCAAAGATACAATCTTTGAACTAGCTGTTTCTCGTATTGGGGCACTTTTGCTGGCTGTTTAATAAAAAAAAAGACCACGACTATTCGTCCTGAACCTCTCCATACATTCTTCCTTTTCTGACCTGCCGTTGCCCCTCAACCAAGTTAAATCAGGGATTACAGGCAAGTTAGAAAAGAAT
>JAJCYK010000435.1 GCA_029262935.1 Cytophagales bacterium
CCAAAACCTTCCGTCACCTCAAATCCTAGATCTTTTAATCGTGAAGCCATTTTAGAAGCCGTCTCTTTTTCATAAAATGAAAGCTCAGGGCTCTGGTGTAAGTCCACATAAAATGCTTCCCATTGAGGCAACTGTTTTGCAATGATTGTTTCAATTTCCGATGTAGAAATCTGCTGTGCCACCGACATCATGGTAAAAAAGCAACTTGTGGTTAATGTAAACCAGTATCTCATAAGTATCATTTTATCAATCCTAAAAAAAGGCCGTCCTCACGCAGTTCGATCTTGTGAATCTCCAAAGGGTCTGTTCGCTGGTCGGATTCCGTTCCATGGACTAAATTAAATCGATATTCATGCCAGGGACAAATTACTTCGTTTAAATAATTGGTATGACCTTTACTCAAAGCTGCTCCTAAATGAGGACAGGTGTCAGCAACCGCATGGAAACCATTGTCGGTATGCGCAATACAAATGCGACGTTTTCCGACCTTAACCAGTTGTAACTTACCCTTTGGTATCCGTTGATAAGCTTCAGAAGGTGAAGCAAAAACCTTATACCAATTCAATTGCTGCATGTATTCTTAGAATTGTCCAATTAATATGGTGAATATATTGATTTAGCCAGATAAATTTCCAAAATTGATCTCTTAAAACCACCTTCCTTTATGAAAATTGTCTTACCAGGACTTATTGTTTTTGCCCTCTGGAGCGCATTATGTGTTAGATGGTATGTCTGTGGTATACATGAACAATGCAGCGATCAACCTAAAGATTTAGGTGAAGAGGTAGTAACACCCGAAGAAGTAATGGATTCTGCAAGTATCATTGAAGACGTAATCGAAGCTCCTTTGACTTTCGAATGGTCTGGCGCAGATCCCCTTGTCGGTGAAGAATTTGATAACTATCGCGATTCATTAATGCTGATTTTTGATAGTGAACCAGGCTCGATAGTGGAAATAATTGGTTTATATGATCCGCAGGAATTGAATAATTCCAATTTTGAAAATTTAGGCTTTGCCAGAGCCCAAGCCGTTAAAGATCTTTTACTATCTTCAGGAATAAAGCGCAGCATCAATATTCAAGCTAAACCCGAAGATCTCAGTGCGGGACTTGGGGATCGTATTAATAATGGCGTACTTTTTGGCTTAAACCCTACGCTGCCAGCAAATGGTTTTGTCATCAACAGGAATGGGCAGAAATTGATTATCCATTTCCCGTCAAATAGCGCAAATCCTAGGTCGGATCAGCAGGTTTTAGATGCCATAAGGGGATTGGCAAAAGATGCTTTAACACAAAAACGCACCATTTTGGTCGTAGGTCATACAGACAACCAAGGAGAAGCTCGCGAGAACAAAGTATTGGGTTTAATAAGAGCTTCTAAAATAAAGGACATTCTATTGGATTCGGGGATGGCTGAAGAATATGTACTTGCCGAATCCGAAGGAGAAGAAGATCCACTGGCTAGCAATGGAACCATTACTGGAAGGCAATTAAACCGTAGGGTAGAACTTGTAATCATTTGATATGAAAACATTATTCTTAAAGCCATTAATTAGTGCTCCAATTGATATACTGCTCATGCTATTAGGAGCATTTCTAATCGGATTCGTTATTGCCTGGTTGCTCCGAAACAGACGTCTGAGTTTGATGGAAGAAGAGGGTTATCATTTACAAAAGATGGTTACCAAACTTACAGATGAGCAAGATGATTGGGAGGTAAGGCACGCCCAATTAAGAGAGGAGTTAGAAGAATGCGGCGCCAGCAAACAAGAATTGGTTAAAAAAGAAGATTTAGATAAAGCGCTATCAGACTTAAGGACCGAACGTGAACGCAGTACAACTGCTCGCAGTTCTCTAACAGAAATTGAAAGTGCCCATGAAGCCCTAAAACGAGAGTTGGACATTAAATTTAATCAAATGATTGCTCCGGATGAGGCTACCCGATTGAAAGCTGAAGCCAATCGTTTAAAGGTGTTTAACGCTTCCCTTGAAGAGGAGATTACCTTGCTAAAATCTCGGGAAAATCAAGCCACACCGCTTGCTGAATCCGAATTAGAACCAGTTAGTTCAGATAACATCTTCGAGCAAGAAGATTTAGAGATTGGAGAAGAGAGTTTAGAAGATAAAGGCTACAGTTTCTTAAGCCAGGCAGGAATTAAAAGCGCGTCTTCTACAGAAAAAGATGATTTAAAACTCATAAGCGGAGTCGGACCTTTTATAGAGAAAAAACTGAATCAAATTGGTCTTTTTACTTTTGAACAAATTGCTTCCTTATCCCCTGACCAAGTAGAGCAGGTGACCCAAGCCATTGAGTTTTTCCCAGGAAGAATTCAACGGGACGACTGGGTGGGTCAAGCCAATAGCTTGAGTAACTAACCTAAGGCTTGTAATAAGTCAGAAACTAGATCTTCCCCGTCTTCAATACCAACTGATAATCGGATCAGGTGGTCATTTATACCGGCCTTTTCACGATCTGCAGCAGACAATTTTGCGTGAGAGGTTATGCTCGGTATGGTTACTGAGCTTTCTATGCCTCCTAAACTAACAGCTGTGGCCACTAGTTTTAAATTTCGACAGTATTGCTCCGCTCGTTGTCCTCCACCTAAACTGAATGAGAGCATCCCCCCAAATCCTTTCATTTGGCGTTTGGCCACCTCATGACCTGGGTGAGAAGGCAGCCCAGGATAATAAACCTGATCCACTGATTTATGCCCGTAAAGCGTTTCGGCAATTTTCATGGCATTGTGATTTTGTTGATGTACTCGTAATGCCAGTGTTTTTAAACTACGTTCAATTAAAGCACAGGTCTGTCCGTTTAAGCTTCCTCCCCAATTAATGGCGGTATTCTGCATTGCCTGTCGAATCCGGTTGTTGGTTACTACTGCGCCGAAACACAAATCACTATGACCTCCTAAGTATTTTGTGCCGCTGTGTATGACCACGTCTACTCCAAATGAGATGGGGTTAAGATTAATGGGCGAGGCAAAAGTATTATCTATAACCGAAGTCAATTGATGTTCTTTAGCTAAGAGAGCCATGGCTTCAACATCGATGATGTCCAACAATGGATTACCTGGAGTTTCAAAATAGAGCACCTTGGTGTTGTCCTGGATGGCATTCTTATAATGCTCCACAGAGGTCCCACTTACCATGGTATAGGTAACTCCAAGTTTCTCCAGCTGAGTCTTAGCAAAATAGTGTGTGCCTCCGTAAATAGCTTCTTGTAAGATCACATGATCACCCACTTTTAAAAGGGAAGCGAAAACCGTACTAATTGCCGCCATGCCTGAACTTAAAACCATCCCTGCTTCACCTTCCTCTAAGGCACAAATCTTATCACTGATAGCCTTTTGATTGGGTGTGTTAAAGTATCTGGGGTATTGGGAATCTTCCTGATCAAGAAATTCGAAAGCGCTCGAAGTATATATAGGAGAATTAACACCTCCGAACTGTGAATCTTTGATACTGCCTGCGTGGACACAAACTGTGTCTTTTTTAAAACCCGTTTTGCTCATAAGAATGTGAATGTTTGACTATTGCCAATTTAGCATTGCAACATAGGTTTTATCCTTTATTTTGGCAATATTTACAGCATTCAAGTGATAAAATAAGTGCATTTTTGCTAAAACCTAGATAAGATGAACGGGAGCCGACTGGAAGTGATGAAGTATTTAGAAAGCTTTGTAGAAGAGAAGCTTCCTAAGTTTTTGAAACCCATAGAGACCAATTGGCAACCTTCCGATTTTTTGCCTGACTCACGCGATATTTCCTTTTTAGAAGAGGTTCGTAACCTACAAGAGCGCGCCAAAGAATTGGCTTATGATTTTTGGGCGGTACTGATTGGTGACACCATCACCGAAGAAGCCTTACCAACTTATGAATCCTGGCTGGCAGGTATGCAAGGCGTTAATCAAGGCGAAAGCAATGGCTGGACGAGATGGATTCGAGGTTGGACAGCTGAAGAAAACCGCCACGGAGACTTGCTAAACAAATACCTTTATCTGTCTGGACGGGTGGATATGAAACAAATGGAGATTAGTACTCAATACTTATTGAACGATGGCTTTGATATAGGAACAGGCGCGGATCCTTACCGTAATTTTATATATACTAGCTTCCAGGAAATAGCCACCAACATCAGCCATAAACGAGTCGGTATCCTGGCAAAGGAACAGGACAACCCAGAGTTAGCCAAGATATGTCATACTATAGCCGCCGACGAAGGACGCCATGCTCACGCCTATAAGTCTTTTGTCAGCAAGATTATGGAAGTGGACCCCAATGAAGCCATGTTGGCTTTTGAAGATATGATGAGAAAGAAAATTGTGATGCCCGCACATTACTTGCGCGAACTTGGGGTAGAACTAGGCACTACTTTTACTCATTTTTCGGACGCCGCCCAGCGACTGGGTGTGTATACGGCTTTTGATTACATAGACATTCTGGAGTCTTTGATCAAGGACTGGAAAATTGATCAAGTTACGGAGCTAAATGAAGCTGGCGAAAAAGCCCGGGATTACTTGATGTGTTTACCCGATCGATTGAAACGAGTAGCAGATCGGCTTAAGGTCCCCGAACATCCCTATGAATTTAAATGGATTGCCATCTAGGAAATAAAAAAGGCCTTACAAACTGTAAGGCCTTTTTCTTGGTATTCGTTTTTCTAGGCCTTATTTAAAGCATCACGGATTTCCTCTAGCAATGCTTCACTTCTTGGTGGTGCTGGAGGCGGTGCAGCTTCTTCTTCCTTCTTCAAGCGGTTCATGTTTTTAACCACTGCAAACAAAGCCAAAGCCACTAGTATAAAAGCAATAGTTGCGTTGATGAATAGTCCCCAGCCAATTGCCGCCGCACCTGCTTCACGGGCAGCATCGATGGTGGTGAAGGTCTCGCCTGTGGGGTTGGTAATTAGATAAAACATATTGCTAAAATCAGGAGTGCCGAAAATACCTGATACAATAGGCATCAGGATATCGTCCACCAAAGATTTTACTACAGTACCGAAGGCTGCACCTAGTACAATACCTACGGCCATGTCCAACATATTCCCCTTAACGGCGAATTCCTTGAACTCTTGA
>JAJCYK010000436.1 GCA_029262935.1 Cytophagales bacterium
ATAATGGCGTTTAGCAAGATGTTGTGCGTAATTTTAAAGATTAATTCAATGATTTTAAAGGAGAAAATAAGAGCCATGGTCAGTAAGTTCCAAATACTGAACAAGGAAGAAGTTGAAATTATTGTTAAAAAAACCATTGTAGATGAATTTAAAAAAGGGACAGTATTGCTGAAAGAGGGGCAAATTCCAACAAAGTGCTATATGGTGGTAGAAGGCTGTGTTAGAGAGTATATAATAAAAGATGGGGACGACAAATCAACGGCCTTCTTTACGGAAGGTGATACATTTACACCTCATTCAGGTGACGGTAAACCCTCAAAATATTATTGGGAATGCACAGAAGATTGCATATTAACCATCAGTAACAAGAATTTTGAAGAAGAGATACGTACAGCGCTTACTAGACTTGATGCTGTTTTTCAAGAAATAGCTATAGAAAAAATAAACAAAGCAAAAGAGGAATGGACCCAGTTTGTCACTTCTTCGCCTGAAGAAAGATATCTTAATTTGCTTGACACAAAGCCTCTTCTACTAAATAGAATTCCACAACACCAATTAGCCAGTTATCTTGGTATCAAACCACAATCCTTGAGCCGAATCCGTAAAAGGTTAGTGAACAAAAAGTCCTAGGCCTCTCAATCTACAACGACGATTTTAACTTAAGTGAATGACAGAGTTTCTGTTGTGATATAATTTTATCCCAATAAAACTGCTGCTCATATGAATAATAAAATTGTATCTCCTTCGTACTTCATTTTCATTTTCTTCTTCGCGCCCATGGTTTTTTCTCTCCAAAGCTGTGTAACGACCAGAGATAGAAGCATTAAAAAATGGGAAAGATATGAATGGAAAATTGCCAAAATTGACAAGAGCGACCAACCTGCTTGGATTATTTCCAGCCGAGGAATTACCGGCACAACTTCCTTAGAATACAAAATAGAAGGAAATATAAATTCTACTCCTAAAGCATGTCTTGCTGCCTTTAAGCAAGATCTTCATCAACAGGCTGATGAATCGATGCAGAAAAAGTATCCAACTTATGATATCACAGAAGAGTCTAAAAAGGGTCTATTAACTTATGTAATTCACAACGAACCATTTCCATTGAAAGACACAGAAATGAGTGTAAGGTATTTATTCTTTAATAATAAAGATGGCAGTATTGGAGTAAAATGGCATGAAGCCTGGGAGGACTGTCCAATTCAGACCACCAATAAGCTAAACCGCATTGAAACCTTTAGAGGCTCTTGGGATTTCACTCCAATAGCTAAGAACTCTTGTCAAGGAGTGAAAAGCGTGCGGTTTGACCCTAAGAAAATGCCACGATGGCTGTTCGAACCAATGGTATTCAAATTCTTAAAAGATGGATTGAACGAGATAAAAGAAATAACTACCGCGTTAAACGAGGAAATAACGTCTCTAAATCAAAATTGATGAAAGCAGTTATTTGCACCCAATATGGCCCACCTGAAGTACTTAAGGTAACCGAAGTTGAGAAACCAGTTCCCAAAGACAATGAAGTACTTGTGAAAGTTTATGCTACCACCGTAGGTGCTGCTGATTCTAGAGTGCGGAGCTTCACTGTTCCTGCTTCTTTCTGGCTTCCTGCCCGACTAATGCTGGGACTTAGGAAGCCAAGAAAGTCTATTTTAGGGATGGAGCTTTCTGGTAAAATTGAATCTGTTGGAAAAGGTGTTAAGCAATTTAAAAATGGAGATGAAGTTTTTGCAGCTACCCTACAAAATTTTGGTGCTTATGCAGAATACATATGTATACCAGAAGATGGACCGATTGCCTTGAAGCCAGCAAATACTACCTATGAAGAAGCCGCAGCCATACCTATTGGTGCTCGAACGGCATTTCATTATCTCAAAAAAACAGGAGATGTAAAGCCAAAGCAAAAAGTGCTTATATATGGAGCTTCTGGTAGTGTAGGAACATATGCTGTACAACTTGCCAAATACTTCGGTGCAGAAGTAACTGGTGTATGCAGCAGTGCTAACTTAGAATTGGTGAAATCTTTGGGAGCGGATAAAGTGATTGATTATACAACCGATGATTTTACTGAAAATTTTGAAACGTATGTCATCATATTTATAACAATAGATAAATGCCCCTTTACAGCTTGTAAAAAAGCACTTAGCACAAACGGAACCTATCTAAATATTGGTAGACCAATACCAAGTCTTCAAATGATATGGACTTCGTTAATAAGTAGTAAAAAAATTGTTGTGGGAAAAAATTCACCAGAGACGACCGAAGCGCTAGTAGTCCTAAGAAGGATTATTGAAGAGGGACAACTTAAAGCCGTTATTGATAGAAATTATACATTAGATCAAATAGTGGAAGCGCATAGATATGTTGACAAAGGGCATAAAAAAGGAAATGTGGTAATTACTGTAGATCAGGGTATAAGTAACTAATGCACAACATTGTATAATCAATGCAGTTACAGTTTTGAAGGCCTAACGGCCTGGGTGCGACCCAATGTAGAATTGTTATATAATTTATATTATGTTAAGTAACAATCTACGCATCACTTTCTTCCCTGCTCGTTTGTCCTATGCAACAGGTCCTCTTCCTCTTAGTTGTACTGAAAGCGTTTAGCATTGAAGGTTCTATAAAAGGCTCCGTCCTTCTGACCATTCTGTAAAAATTGTTTGATGATTGCTTGAAAGCTTGAATAGTTTCGTTCAACCATTTTTTAATTGTAATCTGCGTTTTCCCTGCACTTGTTCATAAAGAAATTATAAGCAATGCCTTTCTTACGATCCAGGTTTTTATAAAACTGTTCCAAATAGTTCGAAATGGATTTGCGTTCGTTGTCGCTAAGGTATGCGGTTTTACTGCAAATGTTGGTTAGGGTTTCACGCTTTTCCATAAAGCGATCGATAACCTGCTGGTATTCCTCCAATTGTAAGCAATTGCCCCGAAACAAGCGCTGGGTAACTTCTTTAATAGGGAGCCCCTCATTAGGTACCGAATAATTCGTTTCTACCAATCCACAGGCATCAAAATCATAAGGCACGGGAAT
>JAJCYK010000437.1 GCA_029262935.1 Cytophagales bacterium
CAGGAGAAGCCGCCAACAACTTTCTCACCTCATCCAAGTTAAAATCTTCTTCAAGTTCCACATTAACGGATTCAGAATGTCCACCAATCACCGGTATGCGTACCGCAGTAGCTGTTATGCGCAGGTCAGGCATTCGCAAGATCTTTCGGGTCTCATTTACCATTTTCATTTCCTCTTTGGTATATCCGTTTTCTGTAAAAACGTCAATATGAGGAAGTACGTTTAAATCAATGGGATAAGGATAGGTCCCATTTCCAGGCCTACCTGCTCTTTCTTCATTCATTTGATCTACGGCATTCTTACCTGTACCCGTTACAGACTGGTACGTAGAAATCACTAATCTTTTCAGTCGATAGCGTTTTTGCAATGGAGCCAAGGCCAATACCATTTGAATGGTAGAGCAATTGGGGTTTGCAATTATTCTATCGTCAATCCTTAGAATATTTGCATTAATTTCTGGAACAATTAGCTTATGCTTTGGACTCATTCTCCAAGCAGAAGAGTTGTCAATGACTATGGTTCCGACCTCCGCAAACTTCGGGGCCCACTCCAAAGAGGTGCCTCCCCCTGCGGAGAAAATAGCCACATCAGGTTTTAAACTAACCGCCTCATCCATCCCAATTACCTTATAGGTAATTCCTTTAAACTCCATTTCCTTTCCTATCGATCTCTGCGAAGCAACCAGATACAAGCTGGTAAATTCCAGACCACGTTCTTCGACTACTCGCAATACTTCCTGACCAACCAAACCCGTGGCTCCTACTATAGCTAATTTCATGACGAAACGAATTTTTGCTTTTTGCAAAGATACTACATTTCTCTACTTTCCGCGGCAACACTAAAGACAAAGTTAGATATGAAAAGTAACGTTATTATTATGTGTATAGCACTTCATAGTATGATGCTATCGGGGCAGTTGGCAGACGACTTTACTGATGGCGAATTGCTTCAAAACCCTACTTGGTATGGCCAGGTTGACTCTTTTATTGTCAACTCTGAGCAAATGTTACAGCTCAAGGCAATAGGAGCAGGAACCTCATATCTCAGCATTGTTAGTGCTGGCTGGGACATCCAGTCCTGGCAATCCACTATTAGGTTTGACTTTAATCCTTCGGCAAGGAACTTTTGTAAAGTTTACTTAGCGAGTGATAGGTTAAACTTAACTGAAGACCTCCATGGCATCTATGTATTGATTGGGGGTGCTGATGACGACATAAGCTTATATCGCCAAACACCACAGGGTGATGAAAAGCTAATTGATGGATTGGATGATTTTTTGGTTGAGGATGAGGTATACATTCAACTGTTGGTCGATCGTTCTCCACAGGGAGAGTGGTCTTTACGATCCCGTGACCTGCAAACAGGTACTCTTACTACTCATGGTGCCCGCCTAGACACTGCATTTGTTGCTGGTAACTACTTTGGATATTATTGTAGCTATACCTCAACCCGATCAGATAAGTTTTTTTTCGATGACATGCACACCACCGGAACCAAGATTACGGATCAAGTGGCTCCGGTACTCCAAAGCATCCGTTCGGTCGACTCGATTAGTTTCGATTTAATATTTAATGAAGCGGTGGGTCCTTTCTTTAGTATCCATCAATTTACCATAGCAGTACTCGGCGCTCCCAAGGACATAATGCATGTACAATCGAACCAGGTTCGATTAACCTTACCACAACCCATGACAAGTAATACGACCTACCAAGTATGGGGTACTGATATTCCGGATTTAGCAGGAAACCTACTTTCCTTCCAAGCCTCCATAACCTATGAAATCCCTGGAAAAATTGAACCATATGATATTATTATTTCGGAAATAATGGCAGATCCCAATCCAAGCATCGGGCAGCCCCAAACGGAATATTTGGAACTACATAACCGTAGTGATAAGGTGTTGGATTTAAAGGATATGATGTTGTCCGATAAGGTGAAGTCCACCAACTTGTTGAGTCATCAGCTTACACCAGGAAGTTATGTAATTCTAAGCCCGGGTCCGGAGGTTAACTTTTCGGATACCACCAAAGTACTACTGGTTAAGCCTTGGCCATCCTTAAATAATTCTGGAGATCTCATCTCTTTAAAAGTAAATGAAAATCTTATCCATGCAGTAAACTATGAAATGAGCTGGTATCGTAGTGAACTCAAACAACATGGAGGGTGGTCTTTGGAAATGATCGATGTCAACTATCCTTGCAGTAGTCAATCAAATTGGGTAGCGTCGGGCCATGTTTCTGGAGGTACCCCAGGCTTTGCCAACAGCGTAGCCACCTTCAATCCAGACCATAGCCCTCCCATTATCATCAATACCTATGCGCCTACTAGCGATTCTTTGCTAATCGAATTCAATGAAACAATCGCTGAGGTACCGCTTTCTAATGATCAATTGACCTTCATTCCCAAGTTATCATTACAGTCCTTGGCCGTGGTAGGTCCTACTCAATCTACATTGGCGGTAAAATTAAACGACCATCTAGATCTTAATCAGGTTTATCAAATTAAGATTACGGGTTTAGCAGATTGTCACGGGAACGCAATAACTAAAGAAGGAGCTTCTGCTCAAATAGGTTTGATTCAAGAAGCCATAACCGGTGATGTTGTTATTAATGAGTTGCTATTTAATCCCAGACCTTTAGGGCATCGTTACTTGGAAATTTGCAATCGATCCATGAAGGCAATAAATCTAGAAAATTGGAAACTGGCTAGATGGCAACAGGACAACCTGATAGACATACAATTGGTTACTACCGTCCCAACCATGATCTACCCTGGTGATATTAAAGTTTTTTCCGAAAACCCAAACAGTGTAAGACATCAATACCCGGCCTGCGCAACTGCACAAATAACCGAGATATCCAACTTGCCTGCTCTGCCGGATACAGAGGGCTCCATGGTTATTTTGGATGCCAAGTCGCAAATCATTGATGAGTTTTACTACCACCACAACATGCATCATCCTTTACTATCCGATAAGAATGGGGTGTCATTGGAAAGGGTATCAACGGATCAACCCAGCGATCTTATTGAAAATTGGGCTAGTGCTGCAACAACCCAAGGATCTGGCACCCCAGGCAAAGCCAATTCACAAAATGGTAATTTAATTCATGGTAATACCGTGTCGGTGCAACCAAAAGTCTTTAGTCCTTGGCCTGGAAATTCTGAGTATGCCAAGGTTAGCTATGATTTCGACCTTGCTGGTAACTCCATTCTTGTATCAATTTACAATTCGAATGGCTCTCATATCATTGACCTGGCTAAAAACCAATTAGCTGCTACCGCTGGAGTGTTGCTGTGGGACGGCACCGATAAGGGTCAACAAATAGTTCCTATAGGCTATTACATTCTATATTTTCGGAAAATCGACTTGCAAGGAAGAGTAACCCAGTGGAAAGAGACCATTGTAGTAGCACCGAAGCTTTGAGTCATTTGCAGTCTTTCATGAAAAAATTTAACGATATCAATATTTTTTTAGGTTAGCCGTGGTCAAATGTGGAATTCTACCAATCATTTGGTAATTTATCTATTACCTAAACCAGAAACCATGAACGACATTATTAACAATGCTATTGATTTTTATGCCCATAAAGGTAGAAAAATTGAAGTTATCAGACGTTATGTACGTTTAAAGTACAAGGTAAGTATCGACAAAAATGCTTTTCACCAACGCGTAAAGAATATGCGTTTGGATTATGAAGTTTAGAAAATATCCTTACCTCCTATGCAGTAAGTGTTGAACTAGTGAAGTTCAACTGATCTATTATTGCCTATTTTCACCGTGAATTGGTTCTCTTAATACTTCCTCAGGTCCTCCTGTGTAGGCTAATTGTAAAAATAAAAACAGCTTAATCCTTCATTTTTGCCAGTATTATTGTCAAATTTGCGCTTCTTAAACCAGGATGCCTGCGATGGCAATGATCCTGAATTCACAGGTTTAAATCAGTCTTTAACGTAATGTTAAAGAGGGTTAAAATTAAAATTAGGCTACTT
>JAJCYK010000438.1 GCA_029262935.1 Cytophagales bacterium
CCGGTTGATGCCCGCCTACAGATAGTGGAGGGAAACCTTAACGATGGTGATGATGTACGCGCACTTTTAGGGTCAAGCACCGCTGTTATCTTTCATTTGGCGGCCGTGGTCAGTGGCGAAGCCGAGAAGAATTTTGACTTAGGAATGCAAGTGAACTTACGGGCTACGTTGCAGATCTTGGAATATTGTCGGGCTATGCCTACTGCCCCGGTACTGGTTTTTGCGAGCAGTTGTGCCGTGTTTGGCGGAGAACTAACAGCAACTGTAAATGACACTACTGCGCCAGCCCCACAAAGCTCATATGGTACCCAAAAGGCTGTGGTAGATCTCCTAATCAACGACTTTAGCCGTAGAGGCTTTCTGGATGGCAGAACGCTTCGTTTGCCTACCATTGCCATTCGCCATGGAGCTGCTAATGCCGCCACTTCCTCGTTTGTAAGTGGCATTATCAGAGAACCCTTGATGGGGAAATCAACCAATTGTCCCGTAACACCCCAAACGTTAGTTTGGATTCTTTCTCCAAAAAGAGTAATTGAATGTTTTATACATGCGGCTGAGTTGCCGGCTAATGCTTTAGGAAACAAACGGGCGATAAATTTGCCAGGACTTACCGTAGGCGTAGGTGATATGGTACAGTGCTTGGAAGACCTGGCAGGCAAAGAAACCACGGCCCTTATTAATTGGCAACCGGATGCGTTTATACAAAGTATTGTACTTACTTGGCCTCCGCAATTCGAAACATCCCGTGGCTTGGCCTTAGGGTTTAAAGCGGACCAATCCATAAAAGAGATTGTACAATCATTTATCGAAGAGGAGTTGACATGACACAAAAAGTAGCTTTAGTAACTGGAGCAGGCTCTGGTATCGGACGCTGTACCGCGTTAGCATTGGCGAAAGTAGGGTATAAGGTAGTGCTAACGGGACGGCATGCAGCAACTTTGGAACAAACTGCGGCTATGGCCGAATTAACTTCCCAAGTTTCAATACACGTTGCCGATATTACAAGACCGCAGGATGTTGAGGATCTATTTGCTCATATTCAGGCAACCTCAGGTCGATTGGATCTTTTGTTTAATAATGCCGGTACTAATACCAGTGCCACCCTGTTTGAGGACTTGTCCTATGATCAATGGCAGCAGGTGGTTTCGGTTAATCTAACTGGGACTTTTCTTTGTACCCAACAAGCTTTCAAGCTTATGAAGAATCAAACCCCCCAAGGGGGACGCATTATTAATAATGGGTCAATTTCTGCACAAGTTCCCCGTCCGAATTCCGCCCCATATACCTCCACTAAGCATGCGGTAGCAGGTCTCACAAAATCAATTGCACTTGACGGCAGGAAATACAATATAGCGTGTGGTCAAATTGACATCGGCAACGCCTCTACGGCCATGACTACGAAAATGTCACAAGGAGTACCGCAAGCCGATGGCACTATGGCCAGTGAACCTACCATGCAAGTAACTCATGTAGCGGATGCGGTAGTATATATGGCGGGTTTACCCTTGGATGCCAATGTGCTTTCGCTTACGGTCATGGCAAGCGCTATGCCTTATGTGGGAAGAGGGTAAGAAGTGCTAGAAATTAGATAGCGATTCACACGCATTCAGCTATTCCTGGTGGTCATGCTTTCGAAATGTATATTCAACCCCTACCACTACTCCAATACCCACAACATAAGATAGCAAATCCAACCAATGGAAGGTATTGCCAATTACTATTCTTGCCAGTCCGGAATCAGACCAGCCTAAGAGGTCCAGTAATTTAAAATATTGAGCGAATTCCACTACAAATGCAAACCCCAACACCGCCAACGACGTGGCTACCACGGGAGTATCATAAAAGGATTTGATAGCGCAATAAATAAGTACCACCACCAATGCGTCTCCTAAAAAACCTCGAACCCAGCCTTGCTCGAAAAGGGCTATATAGATTTCAACCAAAAATACTACCAGCGCGACAATCAGATACTTCCAATTAACTTTTGGCATTACGCTACTTGGCAGAGGTAATTTAAAGACAGGATTGATGTAAACTACTTTTTACTTGCTACCCATTCATTTACCAGGTCTTCCAGTACGTTAAGGGGTACCGCACCATTGGTAAGAACCACCTCATGAAACTCACGGATATCAAAAGCTTCACCCAGTTCATCCTGTGCGGAAGCCCTCAACTCTAGTATTTTAAGCATACCAATTTTATAGGCTGTGGCTTGCGATGGCATTACAATGTGGCGTTCAACCATGCGTTCACAGTCGCGATCACTACCAGCGGTATTTTCCTGATAGTAAGCAATGCCTTCCTCACGGGTCCACTTTTTAAGATGAATCCCAGTATCAACTACTAGTCTGCAAGCACGCCAAAGTTCTGCTGCCAATCGTCCGTAATCCGAATAAGGATTGGCGTATAATCCCATTTCTTTCGGGATAAATTCACTGTATAAACCCCAGCCTTCCACATAAGCGGTATATCCCCCAAATTTTCGAAATTTTGGAATACCGGAGAGTTCCTGAGCGATGGAGCGATCCATATGATGACCAGGAATCCCTTCATGATAGGCCAATGCCTCCATGTCGTACTTGGGCATGTCACCCGCATTGGCCAAGTTGGCATAATATGTGCCAGGCCTGGAACCGTCCGGTGCGGGGGATTGATAGAATGCCTTACCCGCTGATTTTTCGCGAAACGCTTCCACTCTTTTAACTATGATTTCCGCTTTCGGTTTGGTGATAAAGAGTTCATCAAGGCGAGTACGCATGTTATCAATAATTACTTTGGCACTATCAATATAGGCTTGTTTGCCCTCATCAGTATTTGGATAGTAAAATTGTTGATCTTCCTGTAAATAAGTAAAGAAGGCCTGTAGGTCTCCTGCAAAATCTACTTGTTGCATTATAGCACGCATCTCATCATGAATTCTTGCTACTTCTTTGAGCCCGATGTCATGAATTTCTTCTGCCGTAAGCGAGGTAGTGGTAGTTCGTTGCAAGGCCACGTTATAGTACGCATCTCCTGCTGGTAATTTCCATATACCATCCTCAGCGGTGGCTTTTTGCTGTTGGCTTTCCAAGGTAGCAATTAGTTTTTCGTATGCTGGTTTTACTGTGTTCAATAAAGCCGCTTCGGCCCCTGCTTTTAAATGGGTGGTGCTCTCTTCGGGTAGTTCCAAAGCATCTACTTTGGCGTAAAAATCGGCTATCAAAGTACTGGGGTTGTTGCCTTCGAAAGGAGCACCTGTTATGATATTTCTACAAGCTTCTATGGTTCTGGGGAATACAAATTGTGGAGGCAATATTCCCTTGTCTTCTCTAATTTTTAGATTATCAATCACCTGGTCGAAGAAAGTGCCGACACCATTCAAACGGGCAATATAGGCGGCAGCATCACTAGAGTCCGTAACCTGATGGATGTTAATGAGAAAAGAAGCCACCTGAGTATGAGGCCCAAACATCTGGTTTACGGGATAATTGTGGTGACGGTATTTGAAGTCCGCAATTTCATTTTCAGAGTCCTCTTTAAAGAGTTGATAACTGATGGCAGCCTGGGTATTAAGAGCGGCAGGGTTAATAGAATCCAATAGGAATTGCAATTCATTTTTGGTGATCTCAAGTTCCATAAGCTGGTTATCTTCGGAAAGATCGTTCCACTTATCGTAATCTTTTTTGATGCCAAGATAGCTTTGATACATAGGAGATCGATCCAAGCCTTCTTGAAAACTTTTTTCGAAAAAATCGTTTGCTTTTGAGGATTCAGCAGAAATCTCATCAAGACTATATGTGGCTACTTGATCTGTGGGTTGGGAGCATCCTACTATCAGAAGAAGAAAAAGGACGGTTGAGCTCGTTTTGGTCATGTTATTATTGCTTTGATATTAAAACTAAAACTAATTATTCTTTTGGGGATGTACAAACAGCAACCGGGTGTGAATGTGGATGCTATTCCCTAATCTTAAAAATCAGGTGCACAACGACCCCCAAAGGCTTTTTTACTGTATTTGAAGACGATATTGTCCTTGTAGAAGAATAGATAACAGCCATTTGTATTATTTTGCTGTTGCTGTGTATTGAGGTTCTTTCTGAAAATGAGGTAGGAATACTTGGACATCAGGTTTCTTTTAAAACCTATACGATATCTTTTTCCTGTCTGCACGGAAATGCAATTAGCTGCGTCTAGTTTTTCCTTGATTGTTTTGAAGGTGTCATCTGTCCAGTTAAGTTTCTGTTTAATTGTTTCCAGAGAAGCGGTCTTTCCATAGTACTTTTTGAGCTTCGCGGTTTGGTCCTCATTAAAGTCGTAGGGATTGATATCAAACCGCCTAAACCACAGCGTATTGCCGATTTCAGGGTCATCGGATCGTTCCAATACCCTTAAGTCCATTCTGTTGTCCGCTTCAAATTCAATAAACACTTGAAA
>JAJCYK010000439.1 GCA_029262935.1 Cytophagales bacterium
ATTGACTTGACATTACTTCCAGTACTAATTTTGCTTTTTTATAAGAGATGAGAATTGCGTTTTTTCTTTTGTTGCTGACCCTGACAAATCCCATGACCTCATGGTCACAGAAAGCATCCAGTGAGTTGGCTAAAATTAATGGAGTTAATTTCGTGGCTCCTAGAAATCCTATTAGTCAAAATGAGATGAAGCCCATACGAGGAATTGCTGCCAACTTTGTGGGTATTGTTCCGTATGCTTTTGCTTATCAAAATCAACCTAAGGTGGTGTTTGATACTAGTCGACAGTGGTGGGGAGAAAGGCAGGAAGGTGCTATTACTACTATAAAATACGCTCAAAACCTGGGGATGAAAGTGATGATCAAGCCTCACGTTTGGGTTTTTGGTCAAGGTTGGCCTGGAGACTTTACTTTGGAAAAGGAATCCGATTGGAAAGAATGGGAAAGTCAGTATAGGCAGTATATATTGGCTTACGCCAAAATAGCGGAAGATCTGGACGTGGCTCTTTTCTGTATTGGTACGGAATACCGTCATGCCGCCACTCTGAGGCATAATTTTTGGATCCGTCTCATTACAGATGTGAGAAAAATATACGCAGGAAAGATCACCTATGCTGCAAACTGGGATAATTATGAAGAGATCCAATTTTGGAATTACCTTGACTATATCGGTATTGACGCCTATTTCCCATTAGCCAGTGCGGGTAATCCAAGTCTGAATGAGTTAAAAAAAGGATGGGTTAGTAAGTCAAACCAGCTTCAGAAAAGTGCCATAAAATGGGGCAAGCCCATAGTATTCACCGAATACGGCTACCAAAGCATGGACCATGGTGCCGGGTTCCATTGGGAATTGGACCCAAAATCATTAAATGTGAATTTAGAATTGCAAGCCAAGGCTTATCAGGCCTTATTTGAAACCGTTTGGACCCAATCTTGGTTTTTAGGAGGTTTTTTATGGAAATGGCATGCCAATCATCAAAGGGCCGGGGGTGATTCCAACAAGTCATGGACCCCTCAAAACAAGCCTGCCCAAAACACCATTCGCAAGTATTACAGCAACTGATCTGTTTTTACCGTTAGCCGCTTTTATTATTAAATAATTAAAGGAAACTTAGTACAAGGTTCCAAACGAGCTGTCTATAAAATAAAGACCAGTTAACGCAATTAACGCATGAATTACATTGACTTTGAGGCTGAGGATTTTGCTTCAAATGAATCCTTCCAAAATTGGTATTACAAAAGGAATCATAATGATGAAGAATTTTGGGATCAATGGAGGGCCCAACATCCTAGCATAGAGCATAAGATGGTAGAGGCAATCCGTATTATGGATACCTTTATCCAAACCGTTCAACCTATTACCCATGATAGCATCCAGTCTTCCTGGGATACTCTCACCACACGCCTGGAAGAAGAAGAAGTGCCCCAATTGAATTTGGATCAACGAGAAAATCAATCCTGGTGGACCCTTCCAAAAACATTTTTCCTGGCCGCCTCGGTAATTTTGATGGCCATAACCATTTTCTTCTTCACTATTAAGAAGCCTTCAGAACTAATTCATCAAACGGATTTTGGAGAGACCATTAGTATAACGCTTCCAGACAATTCTGTAGTTACATTGAACAGCAATTCCAAATTGAGATATTCTAGCTCCTTCAGTGAAAAAGATCAAGACCGAAAGGTCTGGTTGGAGGGGGAAGCGTATTTCTCAGTGGTGCACACCGAATCGAACCAACGCTTTTTAGTCTATACTCCAGATAACGTAGTTGTTGAAGTATTAGGTACTGAATTTAATGTTAGACATCGAAAAAATGGCACCAAGGTGGTGCTGAACTCTGGAAAGATATCACTGAAGATTGAGGATGTTCCAGAGAACATTATTATGAAACCCGGAGAACTTGTCGACATACCTGAGCATGCAGATTCTTTTAGCCAAGTTGCAGTAAATACCGATTTATATACTTCATGGAAGTGCAAGCTATTCGTTTTTGAAGACACACCTCTGGTAGAGGTTATCTCTTTATTAGAAGACAATTACGGACTTAACGTTAAAGTAACCGACGCCACTTTGTTGGACCAAAACGTGTCTGGCTCTGTGCCCTCAGATAATATAAAGCTTTTAATGGAAGGCTTATCTGAATCATTTGGGCTCACCATTCAACATTCACAAAACAACGTGACTATAATGAGAAAAGTAAAATTAGATTAAATACTAAACCCAGTGCTATGAAAAGACTAATACCAATAGCCTTAATAATTTTTACCCTAGGCCTAACTAGTCATCCAATTTGCGCCTTTCAATATGCCTCTACTGTCAGTTATGATTCTGGTATGTTGGAGAACTCTAAGTTTTTGAAAGATATTCTAGCAGACTTGGAATTAAAATATAGTGTATCGATCCTCTATAATAGTGATCTCGTCGGGATGACCAAAGTTTCAGATAACGCTATGAGCCTTCAACATTTGGATGAGGCTTTGTACTCTATTTTAGAGCCCAACGGTCTAAAATACAAAAAGCTGAAACAGGATTTTTATGTAATCCAAAGTGCTAATCAGCCCAAAACAATCGTACCAGTGTCCCAACGAGAGTTAGCTTTTGCCAGCACAGAACAGAGGCAATACTTTAGAAACCTCGATAAAGTTCAGGTGCAAGGTTTAAGCGATTACGAAATTGATATTGAAGTACAGATAAGTGGTCGCATCTCAGATGGAGATACCGGTGAACCACTACCCGGAGTTAGCGTCTTAGTTAAAGGCACGACCCAAGGCACCATTACCGACACTGATGGTAATTACAAGATCACCGTGGATGAAAGCGCGGTACTCGTCTTTAGCTTTGTTGGATACAAAACACAGGAAGTAACTGTAGGTACCAACTCCACGCTTAATATAGTTTTGGCTAGTGACGTCACCGCTCTCTCAGAAATAGTAGTGGTGGGGTATGGCACGCAACAAAGAAGGGACATCACAGGCTCTGTAGCTTCCATTTCATCTCAAGATATAAAGAACATACCTGTTACAAGCTTTGAAAATGCTATTCAAGGTCAACTGGCGGGTGTGCAAGTCTCTGAAACCAGTGGAGAACCCGGAGCTGGGCCTACCATTCGTGTTCGAGGTTTAGGATCCATTAGTGCCGGAAACGAACCGTTGTATGTAGTTGATGGATTCCCAATATCCAAAAATGTGGATGTAGGAGTACAAGGGGACCTTTTTAGAAGAAGAGCAGCTTTTCGGCCACCAACTTCAAATCCCTTAGCCACTATTAATCCCAATGATATAGAATCCATTGAAGTTCTAAAAGATGCTTCAGCAGCAGCCATTTATGGTTCTCGAGGGTCAAATGGAGTAATCCTTATCACAACCAAAAAGGGTACTAGAGAAGGCAAACCTACTGTAAACCTGGATGTTTATGGAGGTGTGCAATCGGTCGCTAATAAAATCGATCTTATGAACTCCCAGGAGCTCACTTCCTACGTGTTGGACTCAAGAAACAACGCGTATATTCAAAACGTCCCAGGAGCTGATATCAATGACTCCAACGCGCAAAGAAATCAGAAGGCATTAGATGCTGGTTTAGCCCCTTCTGCCAATTACCGTATTGCAGATGATTACTTAAATCCAGACGGAACAGATGTTGACTGGCAGGATCTCATATTCAAATCTGCCGCCCTACAAAGTTACAACGTGTCCGTTGCGGGGGGGTCTGAAAAAATATCCTACTTCGTAGCTGGAGGATACTACAGTCAAGATGGTATAATTGAAAACTCCGGATTTGACCGATACAGCTTTAGGGTAAATTTGGAAGCGGATGTTTTACCTAAGTTAAAAATGGGGCTTAACCTAAATCCTTCATTTACTAACTTGGATAGACTCCCTGCAGGATCACCCTATTTTGCCCGACCTCCAGGCATTGTCTACTCCGCTTTAGTGCATTCACCTACCATTAATCCCTACAATGCGGATGGAACGCCTAATCAAAGTGATAATCAAGGATTCTTGTTTACCGAGGATGGTGAGGGTGCAGGGTTCTCTTCTGCTAGTAATCCGTTGGCTATTATCGACGCCATTCAGGACGATCTCTCACAAAATCGAACCTTGGGTAACATCTATGCCGAGTACGAGCTAATGGAAGGTTTAACCTTCAAAACATATGCTGGAATAGACGTGAACAATTTTAATAGAACTTTTTTCAGGGCCAATTCTTTGTTGTTCAGGACTGCAACCAGTGGCGAACCCTACGCGCAATCAAGTGCTTCTCAAAGTGTGAACTGGATTAGTGAGAACACGTTAAATTATGAAAAATCATTTGCGGGTTCACACAACCTTTCAGTGGTCGTAGGTTATACTGCTCAAAAAGAAACCATTGATTTAAATCAGGTAATCGCCGAGAACTTTTCCGATGATCTGGTACCAACCATTAGTGGTGGACAAGTTACCGCTGGTAACTCTATTAGTGAAGAATGGTCCTTAAACTCCATACTAGCAAGGGCCAACTACAGCTTTAAAGATAAGTATTTGGTAACCGCCACTATTCGTTCGGACCGAGCAAGTCGCTTTGGCGAAGGTAATAAAACGGGAACGTTCCCTTCCATCTCTGCCGGCTGGCGTCTGTCCGAAGAGCCATTTTTGCAAAACGTAGCATTCTTGAGTGATTTGAAGTTACGAGTAAGCTGGGGGCAAACCGGAAACTTCCTAATAGGAAATTTCGCGGCCATTGGCTTATTAGATCCCTTTAATTATGTCTTAAATGATGTATTGGTAAATGGTATAGCACCCTCCACCTTAAGTAATGATGAATTAAGATGGGAAAAAACCAATCAAGTCGATTTCGGATTGGAATTTGGGTTAATAGAGGATCGTGTATTTGGTACTATTGATTGGTACAAGTCAACGACCTCCGATCTACTCCTACAAGTTCAAGTGCCTTCTTCGCTGGGGTTTACCAATGCTTTGCAAAACATTGGCGAAGTAGAGAATACGGGTTGGGAAATAACTATTAGTAGTAAGAACCTGGTAGGCGAAGTCACCTGGAGCACTGATTTTAACTTCGCCACCAACGACAATGAAGTGACCGAATTGGGTGCAAGTGGAGATCCTATATTGAGCAGCGGCGGGGCTGGTATCCGCCATATCACCCGTATTGGTGATGCCATTGGTAGTTATTATGGCTATGTAGTTGATGGTATATACCAATCTCAATCGGACATTGATAGCGCTCCTGTAGATACGCAAGCTCCTGATGCCAGACCGGGTGACTTTAGATTTAAAGATGTGAATGGTGATGGTGTGATCGATCCAGGTGATCGTACGGTGGTTGGCAATTATCTCCCTGATTTTACGTGGGGTATTACCAACAGAGTCTCCTACAAAGGACTGGATTTGAGTTTTTTGTTTCAAGGAGTTGAAGGTTCCGAAGTCTTAAACTTAACACGCCGGCATTTAGGAAACGGCGAGGCCAATTTTAATAGCTATGCAGAATGGAACAACCGTTGGATTTCAGCTTCCGAGCCGGGAAACGGCTCTATTCCTAGAGCAGACCGATTAACAGGTAATCATGGAAATAACAATAGGCCCTCATCATTTCAGGTAGAAGACGCTTCTTACATTCGGTTAAGAAATGTAACCATTGGGTACAATTTCCCCTCAGATATCTTGGGGAATTATGTACAGAATCTGCGGGTATATGCCTCTGGAACCAACTTATTTACTAGTACAGATTATTTAGGATTTAATCCTGAGGTGAATAATCAAAATCAAATCCCGGGTGTGCAAGGAGAAGACTATGGGGCTTATCCCCTATCTCGTGTATTCACTTTTGGTGTGAACGTTACTTTTTAATACCTGGAATTAGACCTTTTCAATTATGAAATATACAGTAATAACAACCATACTAACCGTCTCTTTGCTAGTATCGTGTAGCGAAGACTTTACAGACTTGGCTCCTATTTCTCAAAGAAACACGGCCAATTTCTATAAAACTGGCACAGACTTGGAAGTGGCAGTAAATGCTGCTTATAGTGCGTTACAGTCGGATGGAACCTATAACGAAGGTTTTTGGATCATGCAGGAAATGCGCTCGGACAATACCGATCAGGGACCTGGTACTACTGGATTGGCTCGTGAACGTGCCGTAATCGAGGACTTTGAAGAAATATCTACTAGTGAGATTGTGACCAATTCTTATATTGACTCCTATCTGGGTATAGCGCGTTGTAATACCGTTATTGACCGAGCAGATGCCATAGACATGGATGCCACTTTGAAGGAACGTCTCAAAAGTGAAGCCAGGTTTTTAAGATCCTTGTTTTACTATCATTTAGCAGTGTCCTTCGGCAACGTCCCGCTAGTACTAACAGAAACCAGTTCCGTGGAAGAGGGAAAAGATCATATACAGGTTCCTGCGGAAACCATATACAATCAAATTGTACAAGACTTAATACAAGCTGAAAATGGTTTGGATATTAGTTATTCCGGAGCCGATTTAGGTCGAGTCACGAAAGGGGCTGCGGCTACCTTATTGGCAAAAGTATATCTTACCTTAGGAGATAACAGCGCTGCCGAAGCGGTATTGAGACGG
>JAJCYK010000440.1 GCA_029262935.1 Cytophagales bacterium
CCTGGCCCATCAATTTGCTGTGATATGCCTGGATTGTATTTCAAATCCATCAGATAAAGAGAAACTCCGGCAAAGATTGACAGAGACAGGACATGAGATAGTCGCTATCAGTCAAAACCAAATGAGACAGTTTGCAGGTAATATGATGGAGGTAGTAAATAAGGCAGGCGAATCGATCACCGTTATGTCTGAAAGCGCTTACAATTGCTTACAGGATGAACAAAGAAAGACAATTGTCAAATATTCTAAGATCCTAGTCATACCCATCCCAACTATTGAAAAATTTGGTGGAGGAAGTGTCCGGTGTATGATGGCCGGAATGTTCTTGCCTAGAAACGAGCTACTCAAAGAATGAAGCTACCTGAGAAATAGGTTTACGTTGCAAATCTGGTACAAAGGCATGCTCCTTAGCATAACCCACAGGTACCAATAAGAACGGACGTTCGTTTTCTGGCCTATTAAGAATTTTGCTTAAGAAATTCATGGGACTTGGAGTATGCGTTAATGCTACTAAGCCAGCCTGGTGAATAGCAGTTAGTAAAAACCCGCAAGCTAGGCCTACAGATTCGTTTACATAATAATTGTTACTTTTTTTACCTTCACCCAGCTCATAGACCTTTTTAAAAACCACTATCAACCAGGGTGCCTCTTCCAAAAATGGTTTGTGCCAATCAGTCCCAATAGCTTTCAGATCATCCAGCCATTGTTCGCTCATTCTTCCATGGTAGCTCTCGTATTCTTCCGCTTCAGCTGCTTGCCGAATTTGCTTCTTTATTTCCTTGTTGGAGATCAAACAGAAGGTCCACGGCTGCTTATGGGCACCTGAAGGGGCTGTAGAAGCTGCCTTCACCAGGTTTTCAATGACCTCTTTTGGTACTGCTTTATCACTAATATCCCTTACCGTTCTCCTTTGGTCCAACCATTGATAATAGTCCTGAGACGCTGTGGTTATTTTTTCAATGTCCCAATATTCCCTACTATAGGGGATATGTGGAAACCCATTTATGATTTTGGTTGCTGACATGTATTAACTGGTGCTTTTTAATGAATTGTAGTAATGCATTAGTTTGACAAGCAATCGTTGATGATTCTGTCAAAGATAAGGCGCTAATTTGAGTAAAACCACGCAAAACAAAATAAAACGGGTTCAGAAATAAAGCGATATCGCCATGAAATGGCAGGTACTGGCTGCAACCACAAACAGGTGCCAAATGGCGTGGTGATAAGTCATTGATTTTCGATTGTAAAAAATTACTCCTAAACTATAGAGTAACCCCCCTGCGACTAACCAAACCAAACTGGCTAAAGGAACTTTGGTGATCATGGGCTTAATCGCCACCACGGCCAACCACCCCATGCCCAAATATACCCCAGTTGATAATTTAGGAAACTGACCTGTAAACCAGAGCTTATAAGCGGTACCCAAGAAAGCTAGCGCCCAAATTATTGTCAATAGTGTATAACCCCAGGCACCTCTTAGGGGTATTAAAAGAAAGGGAGTATAAGTCCCTGCTATTAAAAAATAAATAGCGATATGATCTATAATTCTCAAAACCTTTTTCCATTCAGGCTTCTGTATGGCATGATACAAAGTGGAGGCTCCAAAGAGGGTGACCAGAGTTGCTCCATATAAAATAAAACTCATTCGGCGCCACTGATCAACTTCGTTTACTATGAGGCTTATTAAAATCCCGAAACCAATTAAGGCCAATAACAACCCGAATCCATGGGTGAGATAGTTTGCTTTCTCTTCCTGTGTATGATTTAAGGTGGTCTTCATTTAATTTATGAAGTTACCCAATATCATTAAATTTTCTTTATCCGAATACCTATGAGATATTTCGCTTAATTCAAATCTTTTCTTCCGAGTTGGAGTTTAATAACAAGGGAAGAAGTAGAGACATGCCAACATCCAACGATACAGGTCAACAACAAATTATCCAACGTTATTTTGATTTTCTTAGCCGCGAGTCCAGAGCCCCAACATGGGTGTATCAATTTGCGAATGAACAGAATGACATAAAGGAAGAAGACTTTTATGAGTTCTTTACGGACATTAATGATTTAGAACAAGTCATATGGGAAGAAGTCTGCAATAGAACGCTTACCATACTTCATGAAGACAGTGCTTATAGTGCTTACAACAGTCATGAGAAGTTACTTAGCTACTACTTTACACTGATAGAGGTACTATCCGAGCATGATCATGCCTATCGCTTAATTCTAAGGAAAATTCACCTTCCAGCAGGAATGCCTCGATTTCTATCAAAATTCAAGGCCAATTACCTTAGCTATATTTCTGAGCTAATCACTAAGGGTTTTGAAGAGGAGTTAATAGCTGATCGCATTCCTTTGAGTAGTTTTTATAAAGATGGGCTATGGTTGCAATGTTTCTTTGTTTTACAATATTGGAAAAATGACCACAGTGAGGACAGCTCTCAAACGGACGCCGCTATTGAAAAGGCAGTAAATCTTAGTTTCGAACTGATGGGATCCAACGCCGTGGATTCAATGATTAGCTTCGGGAAATTTTTGTACCAATCCTGGACCACTAAGTAAACCATGAAAAAACCAATTAGGATTCCTGCGGGAAAAGTAAAAAGAGCCACGAAATTTATTGCAACCGGGGCCAAGATAGGAGGGAACTATGTAAAACACTATTCCAAAAAGATGCTTAACGCAGATACCGATGCCTCTGAGCTACATCAAAAGAACGCCGAGGACATTTACGACTCACTTTCTGAATTAAAAGGTAGTGTGTTAAAGGTGGCTCAAATGATGAGTATGGATAAGCAGGCCTTACCTACAGAGTACTTGAAAAAATTCTCAGAAGCTCAATATCAAACCCCTCCACTATCGTTCCCTTTGGTGGTGAAAACTTTCAGAAAAAGTTTTAAATGCAGCCCTTTGGAATTTTATGATTTGTTTGAAAAGGAAGCGGTAAATGCGGCTTCTATGGGGCAAGTGCATCATGCAGAAAAGAACGGAAAGCGACTTGCAGTTAAGATACAATATCCCGGCGTGGCTCAAAGCGTGAGCTCGGATTTGAAGATGGCTTATCCATTAGCCAAAGCACTGCTTAAAATGAATACCGCAGATATCCAACAGTATATGGCCGAGGTGGAGGAGCGTTTGTTAGAGGAGACGGACTATCAACTCGAACTGAAAAGGTCCATGGATTTGTCAAAAAGTTGCAGTCATCTTAAGGGGATTGTTTTTCCAAAATACTATCCTGAGATGTCCACCAATAGGGTACTTACTATGGATTGGCTGGAAGGGCAACATCTGCAGGAGTTTCTTGATACAAATCCCAATCAAGAACTTCGAAACAAAGTTGGACAGTCTTTATGGGACTTTTATCAATTCCAAATTCATGATCTGCAGATGTTACATGCAGATCCTCATCCAGGCAA
>JAJCYK010000441.1 GCA_029262935.1 Cytophagales bacterium
CCTATAAGTACCACAGAAATTATGGGAGTCCCGTAATTGACAATCAACCAAGGAATATTCAATCTCTAATAGTATCTGAAGACAGACGTAAAGTCACTGTAACACTGGATTTGTTAAGGCCAGGCTACATTTATGAAATTAAAGCTCCAGGTATCAGGAATGAAAAGGGTCAGCCGTTACTTCATTCTTTTGGTTATTATACTTTGAATGAAATACCAGGCGGTGGCATAAGCAGATCAAAGCAGCCAAATGATGAGCAGGAAACATCTGCGGTGGGCAATTCTTTAAAGAATATCACTCAGATGCCTGATAACTGGGCTGGTCTAGTCGATGAAACTGTTACTATTGGAACACGGCCTGGGTTGAAGTTTGATACAGAAACTATTGAGGTGCAGACTGGATCAAAAGTAAAACTTACCTTCAACAACAACGATGATATGTTGCACAACCTGGTGATCACCTCGCCCGCTCAGGTAGATGTAGTGGGTAATGCGGCTAGGAATCTGGGATTAATTGGGCAAGAGAAAGGTTACATACCAGATATGCCAGAAGTATTATTCCATACTACTTTGTTGCAACCGGAAACTAGCGAAACTATTTATTTTACGGCCCCGAGCACTCCTGGTACCTATTCTTTTGTGTGCACATTTCCAGGTCATCATACGATTATGCGAGGTGTTCTGATCGTAACGCAAGCTTAATTCTTTCCGTATCGATTAAGGAACTCCTGCTTCATAAAGAGATTTAACTCCCATTGGTCTGCCACTGGGTTTCTACTAAACGGTAACGTGGGCATATAATTGGGTGGTCCGAATTCTGGGGTAACCGTCAGAGGAGCACCATCCTGCAACTTAAGTTGGCTTACAATCTCATCCCACCATTTCCAATGCCTAGTTGTTTCACGTTCCCATTCTGGAGCTCTGGGGTCAGATACTTGCGGTCCTTCGGCATGGCCAATCCGTGCGTGAATGTGTTTACTATGGACAATAGCTTTAGTTAGAAAGTGCTCTTGATCTTCTAAAAGAGATTCACTGACACAACACCAATGTGAAAAGTCCGCAGTTAATTTTAATTCCGGCATCCTCTCCAGATAGTGGTGGGTAGACTTCGCGGAAAAGGCAAAACGTCCACGGTGCGTTTCATGATATATCGGCAGTTGATGTTTGGTGCTGAGGGCCTCGCAATGACGGAGAATTTTGTAGTTCTCGTCAAAATCGAAATGATCTTTGCCACTATGTGAATTGATAAACAACGGATCCATGGACAATAACACAGGGAATTGCTGGTCAATTTCTTCCATTTGTGCCTGCCCATGAGTACCAAACAAGATTTGGAGTGCAATCAATTCCAAATTCAGGTCCGCCAATTGCTCTTTTAAGAGCTTTCGTTCGTCTTCCTTTTCAGGCACTAACATTTCTACACCATGGTATCCCGCCTCCTTTATGCGTACTAAAGTCTCCGGCAGAGGTAATTCTGAACCCCAAGTGCTCCCAAATATTTTCACTTCCATCTTTAAATCCTTTTGGTTCGAGGCTGTAGATCCGTGAGCGAATTAATGGCTATTGGTTTGCCGGTCTCGATACTTTTTCTAGCAGCTACTCCAAGAAGTACAGACATAGCGCCGTCTCTAAGCCCGGCTGCTCTCTTATAGGGATCCACTGCCTGGGGGTTAACGAAAATCTTATCGTGTAATCTTTTGTCTCCGCCCCCGTGTCCTCCTTTTTCCATGGATACGTGCTCGGTGCTAAAATCCTCCCAAAGTTTATGTACGATAATTGGTTCACGATGTAGGTCCATGGCACCAGACTGATCCATTTCTCGGGTATGCATTTCTGCCTGGTCTACAGATATTCCTTTTTGATAAGGAATATCCATCCAACCTTCTATCCGACCCTTGGTGCCGTTAAAGGCTACCCTCCATCCCTCAAAAGGACTATATGTGGTTAAGGAATAGTTTAGTGTGACATTGTTTTGATACTGCACTTGTGCGGACATCTTATCATAGATGTCAATTTCCTCTCGAAAAAGGCAATTATCTCGAATGTAACCATCGTGCTTTTCATGTGCTACATACAAGTCCATCATATGCTGATCTTTGGTAATGTCCCAATAAAAATTACATTGGGATTGGTGTGAGCAGGTGCGGCAGTTGATGCCCCTAAAAGGTCCATTCTTACCGTAAAATTCCAAGCTCCCATAAGCAAAAACTTCTTTGGGTTCTGAGTCAATCCACCAATTTAGTAAGTCAAAGTGGTGCGTGGCTTTATGTACCCACAAGCTCCCTCCTGATTCCATTTGGCCATGCCATCTTCTAAAATAGGAGGCCCCGTGATAGGTGTTTAGATACCAATGGAAATCCACAGATGTTATTTCTCCAATGGCCTCTTGGCTTAACAATTCCTTTATTTTTGTATTGTAGGGGCTCCATCGATAGTTAAAACCAACGATTAGTTTCTTGGAGGACCTTTTCTCAGCATTAATGATCGCCTGACATTTTATTTCATCGGTAGTTAAGGGTTTTTCAGTAAGCACATCGCAACCCATATCGAGACCCATTATGATAAATTCATGATGGGTAGAATCTTTAGTAGTAACTATGACTAAATCTGGGCGTGTAACCGTGATCATCTCAGAAAAATTATCAAACGTGGGACATTCGGCACCAATAAATTCTTTTCCAAAGGCCAGCCTACCTGGATTAATGTCACAAAGTCCAACAAACTCAAGGATTTCACTATAGTTATCGACTAACCGTTTTCCCCAAAAACTTATGCCTCTGACACCTGTACCCACTAAAACCACTTTTAGTTTCTTAGTAAAGTTGAAGGCATTTGTAGGTAATGCAGTGGCTATTGAAAGCATGCTTATTGAGGTAAGGAATTTTCTGCGAGTTGTATTCATAGTATCTTAATCTACGAAGATTAATGGCGCGACACAATCCCCAAAATTAATCCACTTTGTTTCCTGACTTGGTGACCAGGCCGTGCTGGGGTTTGCCAAAAACCAGTAATTAATATCAAAGGTAAAGAGCAATTAATTGGAGGCTAGTTCATTTTGTAATAGGTATTGGTAGCTTTCACCTAAAGCCTTAAACACATCTGTAGCGGTGACATCCATTTCTATTACCATCCATCTCGTTTGTCCCTGAGCGGCCTTTACGATCTTCTTGAAGTCCTGAGTCCCTTGACCGACAGCTACCATAGGTTCAGGTTCATCTTTACCTAATGATTCAGTGTAGCGAGCAGGGCCGTCTTTAATGTGCAGAAAGGGAGCTCTTGTACCTAATTGCCCCACGATTTCCGCGGGATCATAACCTGCTACTTTTACCCAATAGGTGTCGATTTCAAAGAAAACATCAGGATGTAAATATTCCAAAAGAATTTCCAAGGGATATCGCCCATCCACCTGATTCCGGAACTCCCACCAATGATTATGCAAGCCAAAACTGAGCCCCTGCGACTGTGCAAATTCATAAGACTCATTATAGATATCCGCCAGGGTTTTAATCCCATCAATAGATTGATAACGAGAGTCTTCCGGCCATCCGTGCCATATTAAAGTATTGCAATCATAGACTTCCGCCATTTCTAACCACCGGGATTTTTCTGGCCCAATTGGTAATTCACAATGAATAGAACAAACCTTTAAGCCTGCATTGCTTAAGGCTTGAGCCCCCTGCTTTAGAGATATATGATCTGGCCAAAAGGCCGTCTCAACTGATTTGAATCCAATATCTGCCACTTTCTGCAAAGTGCCTTTTAGGTCTGACTCAATTTCTCGACGCACCGTGTAGAGTTGCAAGGCTATAGATGCTGCCGCGGGTTTGGCATCACCTGACAGGATCATGGAAGACCCCATGGTGATTCCCAAAGCGCCGGCAGATGATAACTTAAGAAAGTCTCTTCGTGGCAATTGAGAAGGGTTAAAACCAGGTGTTTCCATGGTTTTAATATACACAAATTTCAGTGAAGAAATCCATCTCAAGTGGACCTGAAAGGGTTATTTTTGTCGGGTAAAAGTTAAGGCGACCTCCACACTTTTTTCGTCTTTGGATATTACTACATAAACCATCATGGAATTTGGGCCAGTTTTGCGGTAGGTCAATCCTTCAAAATTCAGTTCATTATCTGATATCTGAACCAAAGGGAAAGCCACCGTTTCATCTTTTTCCTCCCATCCAGTCAAATCTTCGCTAAAGTGTTTGACGTGCATAATCAATGACCCGTCCGTTTCACTGAGGTTTACGAACTCAAAAAATACATTTTTTTCATCTTTTAACATCCGAAAGGCGCCTACCATTACTCCTGCAGCAGGTGCAGTCCAGATTTCTTCTACAGTTCCATCAAACCCTTGCCCTTTCCAGGAGCCAGCCAGCCAACTTGCTTGGGCAATGGTAGCCGATGCGGGCTTCTGATCGCCCAATGCATAGGTGTTTATGGAATTTTTTACTTGACCCCAACCGAACAAGGGTGTGCAAAATCCTATTAATAGAATGAATTTGGTCTTCATAAATTTAGAGGTTGGGCAATCCACCATTGGTTGCCATTTGTATCTAAAAAGCCACCTTCTCGCATGCCGTAGTCCCTATCACCCGGTTCCATAATGGATTGGCCACCTGCGGTCAAAGCGGATTGAAATGTGGCGGCCACATCATTTACGAAAACGTAGTTCATGCTTGGTTGAGCGGGAAACTCAGGACGTGCTCGGCCCATCATGATCACCACTTCACCAATACTGACTTCGGCGTGGATTATTTGGCCCTGCTCATCGCTATCTTCATTGGAAACGATAGCCCCGAAAGCTTTTTGCAAAAAGGCAATTTGGTTTTGTATGTCTTCCACCAGCAAGTATGGACATACTGTACTAAAATGGTTTGGTGTATTGGGATTTCGGTGAAGGCTTGTCATGCTTTTTATCAAAGGTATCAAGTTGCACCTTGAAATAATTGTATAAATCCGACAATTTAGACCAGCAAGCGATCTGCATAAGGTACAGCTTCACCATGCTCAATAAATCGTCTCATGATTCGTAAATACAGTCCCCAGCAATGATTGGAACCGTGATAATGATCATTGGCCTGTGGCCACCCCAAGTGACTGAACTTTAAATTTGTACCTTCTTTATGGGTGCTCAATTCAAAACGAATCAAAGTATCCAGCCAGTCATCATCACATCGAGTCATGGTAAACTCAAATTCTTGCAAGTGGACCAGTTGAGTTACCTGCGCTTGCCAATGTACTCCGTCAAAGTCCAATTCGTAGATACTCCCTATTTCGGGTCTACCTTGGCTGCCTTTTGTCCACCATTGATCCAACCCTTCCGGGGTTGATATCGCCTGAAAAACTTCCTGGGGGGCACTATTAAGGTATAAATGATGAATGATAT
>JAJCYK010000442.1 GCA_029262935.1 Cytophagales bacterium
CCGCACCTATCGTTACAAGGGTCATTCCATGTCCGACCCTGCAAAATATCGTACGAAAGAGGAAGTGGCAGAATACAAAAGCCAAGACCCCATTGAGCAAGTACGAAACACCATACTTTCCAAGAAAATGGCTACCAAAGCAGCCTTGGAAACTATTGATACAAACATTAAACAACGCGTTGCCGAGGCAGTAACCTTTGCGGAGGAGTCTCCATTCCCAGACCCTTCTGAGGCTTTTAAAGACGTTTATGTGCACCCGGATTACCCATTCCTCAAGGAATAAATGAAAATTCGGTTTTATATAAGCGGAAAACTGTTAAATTTGCAACCCAAAAATTTTTATAATGGCGAGTCGCAGATATAAAGTTAAAAAGCCCACCCAAGATGCTAAAAAGGATAGCAGTCAGGATTTTATTGAAAACCCAGAGGCACTAGTCGAGCAATTTTCAAAAACTGAAGACTTTGTTCAAAAAAATAAGAATCTGGTATTGGGAGTACTATCCGGAATACTCGTAGTGGTTGCAGGTATCCTTGGGTACAACTACTACATTCAAGGACAAAATCAAACTGCTCAAAATGACATCTGGCAAGCCCAGTTTTACTTCGAGCAAGATAGTTTAGAAAAAACCTTAAACGGTGATGGCTTAAACTACGGTATGAATCAAATTGTGGAAGACTACGGCCCTACCAAAGTAGGTAATTTAGCGCAGTTTTATGCTGGAGTAAGCCTTTTGAAAAAAGGGGATTACAATACTGCTATTGAGCAACTAAAAGCGTTTAGTTCTTCTGACCTATTGATACAGGCACGAGCCTATTCAAACATTGGCGATGCCTATATGGAACTTGGGAACTACACCGAAGCGGCCAACTATTACGATAAGGCGGCGGATTATAAGCCAAACAAATTTATTACTCCGCAATATTTGTTCAAAGCCGCTTTAGCCTACGAAAAACAAAGTGACTTTAAGACAGCCATTAGCAGATACCAGGAAGTCATTGAAGACTATTTCGGCTCTTCTGAGTATCAGGATGCCAGGAAATATAAGGCAAGGTTAGAAGCACTGGCCTCTCAATAGTTATAATAAAAGTAAAAAACTTATAACCAGGGACGAGGCCAAAAGGTCTGGTCCCTGGTTGTTTTAAATGAATAATACATGTCATCAGCGGATAAAAACTTAAGTAGTTACACCTCGGTTAATATCAATGATATTTCCCAGAAGAAATTTGCTATAGTAATATCAGAATGGAACAATTCTGTCACCGAGTCTTTATACGCAGCGACATTAGGTACTTTGCTTGAGCATGGTGCCTCAAAAGACAACATTTTCACTTCATATGTACCCGGAAGTTTCGAATTGACATTAGGTGCGCAACGGTTGGCCCAAAAAGAAGACATCGATGCCGTTATTTGTCTTGGATGTGTCATCCAAGGAGAAACCCGTCATTTTGATTTTATATGTTCGGCAGTGGCTCATGGCCTCACGGATGTAGGACTGAAATATGATAAACCCGTAATCTTTGGCGTGCTTACTCCTGACACGTACCAACAAGCGTTGGATCGAGCAGGAGGAAAGCATGGCAATAAAGGGGATGAAGCGGCAATTACTGCTATAAAAATGTTGACTCACTTATGAGAAGATTTCGTGTTCTAAAATTTGGAGGCACCTCAGTGGGGGCTCCAGATCGTATGCGTCAGGTACGCCGGTTAATTTCTGCGGATGATCAACCAAAAATTGTGGTGCTTTCCGCCCTTTCAGGAACCACCAACAGCTTAGTTACCATTGGTGCATCCTGGAAGTCCGGGTTGTCCCAAGAGGTCGAACAGCAAGTGGAAAACCTGTATGATCACTATTTGAACTTTATTAATGAACTGGTTTCGGAAAAGAACCCTGAAGCCCTGGTAGTTGTAAACTTTCACTTTGAACAAATACGGAAGCTTACGGCTGTGTCTTTTAATAGAGCTTGCAATCAAGAGCTTCTAGCCCAGGGGGAGTTGATCTCGACTAAACTTTTTCATTTGTACTTGCAGGAGTCAGGACTTTCCGCATGTTTACTTCCCGCATTAGAAATTGTAAGCCTTGACGAAGAGGGTGAGCCTGATATGCCTCGTATTCAAAAGAACTTACAAAAGACCCTGGAGCAACATCCAACGGCGCAAATATTCATTACCCAAGGATTTATTTGTCGCAATTATCTAGGAGAAATCGACAACCTTAAACGTGGAGGCAGTGATTATACCGCCTCATTGCTAGGAGCCAGTATCCAGGCAGATGCCATCGAAATCTGGACTGATATCGACGGCATGCACAATAACGATCCCAGGGTAGTGCCAAACACGTTCCCTATTGAATCCCTTTCTTTTGACGAAGCGGCGGAATTAGCCTATTTCGGAGCTAAAATATTGCATCCCAATACCATATGGCCTGCCCAACGATTTAATATCCCCGTTAAGCTGTTGAACACCATGCAACCCCAGGCTAAAGGGACGGTGATTTCAAGTAAGAAAAATCCCGGATCCATCAAAGCCATTGCTGCCAAGGATGGAATAATAGCTGTAAAAATTAAGTCAAGCCGTATGCTCCTGGCCTATGGTTTCTTAAGAAAGATCTTCGAGATCTTTGAGCAGTTTAAAGTGCCCATTGATATGATAACTACCTCTGAGGTGGCGGTTTCTCTAACCATTGACGATGATGAACACCTCGATCAAGTAGTCCTGGCCTTGAAAGAATATGGAGAAGTAGCCATTGATGAAGAGTTGTCCATTGTATGTATCGTTGGGGACATGGTGGTTGATCAAAAAGATTTATTGGCCAAAGTCTTTGATGCGATTGGGGACAAATCCATCCGCATGATTTCATATGGAGGAAGCAAGAACAACATCAGTATATTGATACCAACCCCATTAAAATCCGAAGTTCTACTGGCTTTGAATGCTAGTCTTTTCACTAGTAAATTAGTTTCTTGAGGGCATAAAATATCCCTACGTCCTTTTTTTCCTAATATTTTCAAAATCAAACTTAGTTCTATATATTGGATGTTTCCTAGACAGTAGTACGTCTTTGAATTCCCCAGCATAAACTTAATTTGATATGACCGCCATTATTATTGGAATCTTTGTTATCGGGTACCTTACTATTACCCTGGAACATCCACTGAAATTAGATAAGACTGTTCCGGCTTTAATAATGTCTTCTTTAATGTGGGCTGGATTGGCCATTGCGTTTCACAGTGGGTTAATAACCATTATCGATACACATGACCATGTATTTGATGCTTCTGCCGGTTATACCGAGGAAGTTGAAGAAGGATTCATCAATACCCTGCTTCATCACCTAGGGAAGACCGCGGAAATTCTAGTGTTTCTAATAGGAGCCATGACAATAGTTGAAATCATTGACTTACATCGTGGGTTTGATATTCTAAAGAATTGGGTTAACACCAAAAACAAAAAGAAACTACTGTGGATCATAGCCATCTTAGCTTTTATCTTATCTGCAATTATTGATAATCTGACGGCAACAATTGTTCTAATCACTCTATTAAGGAAAATCATTCCGGACAAGCAATCGCGTTTGTGGTATGCGGGTATGATTGTAATTGCCGCGAATGCCGGGGGAGCGTGGTCTCCAATTGGAGATGTGACTACTACCATGCTTTGGATTGGGAAGAAAGTTACCACGGCAGGTCTTATCTCAAAACTTGTGCTACCCTCAATTCTCTGTATGGTAGTGCCTACATTTATCGCCAGTTTATTACCTGCTTTTAAAGGAGAAATTGTGGTTGATGCCATCGATGAACACCCCAAAAGTCGACTACTTAGTAGTAAGACCATGTTGTTTTTAGGACTAGGTGGAATTGTGTCCGTGCCGATCTTTAAAACCGTAACGCATCTACCGCCCTATTTAGGTATGATGCTGGCACTAGGAGTGGTTTGGTTAGTTTCTGAATAC
>JAJCYK010000443.1 GCA_029262935.1 Cytophagales bacterium
TAATTTTTCATCATCTGCTTTGTTTTTGGCAACTATGGCCGTGCGAATTCTATCGCCTGGGAACTGTATGGGTTTGATGGCTATGTCAGCGCCTTTGCTGTGCAAAGTATGGTTGGTTTCAGTGCTCTTTAACTTAAGAGTGGCACCAATATCACCCACTACCAATTTTTCTACAGGGTTGCGATTTTTGCCATCCATTATGAACAGCTGGTTTAATCGCTCTGTTTGGCCGGATTGATGATTAACCAAATCAGTGCCTACTGATAGTGTGCCGGATATTACTTTAAAAAAGGACATTTTACCCAAATTGGGTTCTACCAAAGTTTTAAACACAAATAACACGGGATCCCCTTCAGCTTTTTGCTCGATGCCTTCACCGGATACTGTGGGTTCAGGTTTCATTTCGGTAGCAGAAGGAGCCACATTATCAATAAATCCCATCATTCTACCACTTCCCATGTTGTTTTTGGCCGACAAGCAAAAAATGGGAAATACTTCGTGATTTAACATGCCTATTTTCAATCCCTGGCGCATTTCATCTTCATTCAAAGAGCCTTTTTCAAAATACAGTTCCATAAGGGATTCATCATTCTCTGCCGCTTTCTCCACCAATTCATTATGCAACTCGTCTGCTCTTGCTTTTTCTTCCTCTGGGATAGCCAACTTTTCTGGTTTCCCACCATCTACAGGGAATTTGTACATGGTCATTTTTAACAGATCTATTATGCTGTTAAAACCTTCACCTTGATTGACCGGATACTGCATTAGCGTGGCGGCCGGACCAAAGCGTTGTTTTACTGAATCTAGGGTCAAATCGAAATTTGACTTATCATGATCCAATTGATTAAAGGCCAATATTACCGGTTTCTGATAGCGGTCTGCATAGTTCCAAATTAATTCCGTGCCCACTTCGATGCCATGTTGGGCGTTGATTAAAAGTACACAGGTATCAGCAACGCGGATGGAGGAAATAATCTCTCCTATGAAGTCATCAAGTCCTGGGGTGTCAATAATATTAATTTTATAATCCCTCCATTCCGTATGTAAAGCTGTTGCATAAACAGAGTTCCCACGTTCGTGTTCAATCTCATGATAATCCGATACAGTATTTTTGTCTTCAACGGTTCCCCTGCGATTAATCAGTCCGGCTTCAAATAACATGGTTTCCGCTAATGTGGTTTTGCCGGATTTTGCGGCCCCTAAGAGAACAATATTTTTAATGTGTTTGGCATCGAAGACTTTCATGGTAGTGTAAATTTAGGATTAACATTAAGGAGCCTTTTGCTGAGAGTTCAGAGATGCTCCTTTTCCTAATTTAAAGTATGATGGCCAAAATTACAACTAAATCGCTGGCTAATTGGCGCTTAAAAAGGGAACGTTTAGAAGTCTTTTTTAAGCCGAAAGTATGACTTGATCTTGAGAGTTATTGGTTACCATAAGTATAGGGACCACAAGAAAACAGGCAACCACTATTAGCGGTCGCCTGTAATCAATCGTGGATTATATAACTACTTAAACTCTTTATTCAGTATTGGTTAACCGAATGTGGTTGTTATTAATTGATAGGTAAATGTAATAAGGACAAATGTTTTATGCTGTTAAAAATTGTCATGAATTGTCATCATTATTGCAGGCTTTGCTCAAGTAGAAAAAATTGTTTTGCTTCAAGAAATGACTGGATTGGGTGTTCTTGTAGTAGGTGTAAAAGGAGCGGACAGTAATTAAGCCAGTTCCCGAAGATCCGCAGGAATCACTTGAGAGACGCCTTGTTCGATCATTGTAATACCGTAAATGATATCTGTACTGGCCATGGTTCTTTTGTTGTGAGTAACAATAATGAATTGAGACTCTTCGGAGAACTTACGTACGATGTTATTGAACTTATCAATGTTAGCGTCATCCAAGGGTGCATCGACCTCATCGAATATACAAAAGGGTGCAGGCTTCAAAAGATAGATGGCAAACAACAGGGAAGTGGCTGTAAGGGTTTTTTCTCCCCCGGACAACTGATTGATGGTTAGTGGTCGCTTTCCTTTGGGTTTGGCCATAATTTCAATGGTTGATTCCAACGGTTGATCTGGATTTACTAATCTTAAATCACAATCATCTTCCTCCGTAAACAGAGATCTAAATACGTGAATAAAGTTAGCCTTAATGTTGTTAAAGGCTCCTAAGAAGGTTTCTTTTGCTACGGTATCGATTTCTTCAATGGTGGTCAGTAGCGACTCTTTGGCGTCTAGCAGATCGTTTTTCTGCGTGGTGATAAACTCATGTCTTTGTTGGATCTCGTCATAAGCTTCCATAGCCATGGGGTTAATAGGTCCCATCCGCTCGATTTGATCCCTCATTTTAAGGACCTTGGCTTGGAGTTCTTCCTCAGATAATTGTTGCGCGGGGTTTTCCTGTTCTTCTTCGGATTTCTCCAATAAAGACTCCAGGTTAATATTAAATTCAACGGATAGCCTTTCCTTTACAGAAGTCAGTTGAAGTTTTGTTTCGTTAAGTGCGTTGTTTTGTTCCATTATTAGCACATCACACTGTTCACGGGATCTTTGGATTTCACGACCCTCTTTTTCCACCTTATCAATATCTCCACGACAAGCGTAATACGCACGCTCCGCTTCGTTCACATCCTTTTCAAAAGCCTCTTTTTGTTTATAAAGATTTAGTAACTCTTCTTCGTTAACTTCTGCAGTTTCCAGCAAGCGCTTGATTTCGCTTTGGTTCTCTTGAAGGCCCTGTTGGTTGTCCGATATTCTTTGTTGGCTTTGGTCTAAAGCATTTTGTTTAAAGGACAGTTCACTATCTAACGAACTAATTTGATTTTGCTGTTGATGAAAAAGTAAATTGCTTTCATTGAAAGCATTCGAATTTAGGCTTAATTGGTCATTCTCTAGCACCAGTTGTTGGTTGGCTGTTTGAATGTCCTTTTCATATTTTGTCAGCGACAAAGATTCCGAATCCGCCTGAGGGATAATTTTTGCAATTTCTTGATGTAACTCCTCAATTTTTGACTCGATGTCTTCCTTTTTAGTTTTATTGCTGGTTACTAATTGAGTAAACTGTTCTTTTTTGGTCCTGAAAGAAACATATTCCTCATTAATACGATAGATCTCATTTTGAAGGAAATCTATACGAGGTTTATGAGTAGCTTCCTTTAGTCTCAGTAACTCCTGTTGCTTGGATTCTAAACTTTGCTTTATTTTCTCAATGTTCTTGTCCAAACCCCTAATTTCCTTTTGTAGTTTGTCGAGATTTTTAGCCCGACCTATCCTTTTGCCTTCAAAAAGACCCACGGAGCCACCAGAAATGCTATGCTTACGTTTAGTAGCTTGACCATTTTTTGTGATAAAAACACAGTCGGTATCATGAGGCATACTGATGTAGTCGCCATCCACCACATAAACACCATCTAAGATATGCCCTACTAAATTGCGGTATTTGTTTTCGTATTCAACAATTTCTGTGGCGCTCAAGGCATTATCGAAAATCTTCCCTTGGGAAGGGTGAAAGTCTTTGAACGTATCCAATATGAAAAAGTGGGCTTTTCCTTTGGCTGCTTCGTTTAGTAGATTGATTGCTTGGTAGGCTTGTGATTCGTTTTCAACGATGTAATAGTTCATGAAAGGCTCCAAGTAGTTTTCAATCGTTACTCGGTAATTTTCATCACAAGTTAAAATATCAGAGAGCAGAGGCGCTTGTTTACCCCAATCCGCTTTCTTACGAAGGAATTTAATAGCTTCAGGAAAGCCCTCAAGGTTCTCCACTAGTGATTTTGTCAGGTTGTACTCATTTTGCTTGGCATCCAAAGTACGACTTTGTCCCACCAGTTCCTCTCGAATCACGTCAATCGTATTATTGGTGGATTCAATATTATTTTGAAGGTTTTCTTCTTCAAGTTTTAGCTGCTCCAGCTGCTGGTTTCTACCACTGATGTCTCCGGCGATTTCATCAATTTTTTCATCAAAAGTACTAATGCTAGCACTCTTTTCAGTGGTGTCTGTGCTCGCTTTCTCTAGTTCGTTTTGTAGGGTTTTAGCTTGTATTTCTTTGATTTCAAAGTCTTTACGCAAGTTGTATACCAGATCTTTCTTTTCTCTGAATTGATCGGTAATGGTTTGCAACTCACTTTGTAACAAATTGGACTTCTCTTTTTGTTGGTCGTATGCCACCTTTAGAGCACTCAGTTGCTGCTCAGTTTGAATTACAATGGATGCCAGCCGTTCCTTCTCCATAGATAATCCATTTATACTAACGGAAGAGCGTTCACGGCTTTCCTTATCTAAGTCAATTTGCTTTTTAAGACTTTCGTCTTTGTCATTTAAATAACGCAGACGTTCGTTTTTAATCTGCTTATCACTTTCAAACTTTCTTATGTTTGTAACTTGATCGTTTAAGACCCGTTGCTTCTCGGCTAGCGCTTTTTCCAATGCTATTAGCAACGTCTTCGCTTGCTCAACAGCCGCTTCCTTTTCAGTCAATTGAGTATTGAAAGCAAGTTTTCGATCATTTTCATTAGCAATCCTTTGAGTGAGCTCCTGAAATTCATCGGTATGCTTACTAACAGACTGTTTGGCCATTTCAATGCTATAGATTTTATAGTCATCTTTCAATTTAAAATAGCGTTCAGCTTGTCTCGCTTGTTTTTCTAAAGATTTAAGATTCTTCTCAATTTCAAATAAAAGATCTTCTACCCGTTCCAAGTCAGCATCCGCATCACTGAGTTTCTTTAGGGTCTGCTTTTTACGAATCTTAAATTTTGAGACCCCTGCAGCTTCTTCAAATAGATTTCGGCGACTATTATCTTTATCGTTTAAGATATCATCCACCATTTTCAGTTCAATGATAGCATAACTATCAGGGCCGATACCGGTGTCCAAGAATAAGCTGGTAATATCTTTAAGTCTACAGGGTATTCCGTTCAATTGATATTCACTTTCTCCAGAACGATAATACCGTCGCGTGATGGTAACTTGAGAATATTCGGTAGGGAGTAAATTACGGGTATTGTCAAAGGTTAGACTAACCTCTGCCATTTGGGTTTGTTTGCGATTTTTAGTTCCGTTAAAGATGATATTCTCCATCTTTTCAGAGCGTAAGGATTTAATCTTTTGCTCTCCTAAGACCCATCGAATGGCATCAACCACGTTTGATTTGCCACAACCGTTGGGTCCAACGACCCCGGTAATGCCTTTGTCAAAATTAATAACTACTTTATCCGCGAAGCTTTTAAACCCCTTGATTTCAAGTTTGGTAAGCAGCATAGAGAAATGATATCCCGAATATTAAAAAAATGGTGATGCAAATTTAAAATTATTTTTGGTATTTTTATCCAGCATGGATGACATAAGTAATTTATTATACGTTCTATTTTTTATTCTTTGGTTTATTTATCGTGTTTTCACGGGAAGTAAGAAGAAGAAAAATCCCCCTACAGCAACGGGGAGTGACACGGCCACGGGACAGCAAGAACCTCACAGCAAACCGGCTCCTGTCTCTTTTGAAGACATTTTAAGAGAGTTAACTGGTGCACCGGAGCCGACACCTCTAGAACCTACTAGTGAGAGAGAATTG
>JAJCYK010000444.1 GCA_029262935.1 Cytophagales bacterium
TCCAACTTCTTCGAAGCACTGTATATAGCTTTTCTAAGTCCAAATCACCCAACATTTGAGATTCGGGTTGTTGAAAAACTCTTTTTTCGTAATCTATTTCAAAAGGTTCAGTACTCACTTAACTCAATTTAACGATTCAAAGCGACAATTAAAGCTAAAACAGAGGTTATAGCACCTAATATTGGCGTAAAGTCCCGGAGACCACTAAATGGTCTTCTGACCGGCTCGATGTATATTATATCGTTAGGTTGAACATTTAGATTGGCTGATCTCATTCCATCAAAGGTAGTTAAGTCAATAACGGAGATTTCTGGGTTGTCTAAATCACCGCGGATCACGCGGATGTTGTTGCCTTTACCTGTTTCATAAACGCCACCGGCTAAGGCCAATACTTCTAATAGGTTCATACCCTCATTGTTCAAGGGTACCACTTTTGTTTTTGAGGCTCCAAGAACAACCACTCTTTTATTAGCATACTTCGTTTGTACAAAAGGATTTTTATAATATACGCTGTACAACTCAGCTAGTTTGGCATTAGCCTCACCTAAACTGAGTCCACCTAGGTTAACTGCTCCCAAAATAGGCAAATCAGTATTCCCTTCGGAATTAATGGTATATAATGGATTTTCCTGCACTACAGCGCCTTGGGTATCCAATGCATTGTTGGGATCAATTAATGACTCACCCTTATTTGTATAAATTACAACCTCTAACTGATCGTGAGCCTGAATGACGTAGTTGGCTTGTGCTTCTTGTTTGGCTTTGGCCAAGGCACTGAAATCCTCATCATCCACGCTGAATAAAATGCTGTTCTTATAAGTATTGCAGGAACAGATCAGAATAGTGGAAAGTAGTATAAAGTATGTGATTGATGATGCAAGATGCTTTTTCAAGGCAGGGACATTTTTTTGTAAAAATACAAAGAATTTATCCTTATTTAAGCATTTCTAAGACTTCTTGAAATCCCGGTAATTTGCTGTCTTTGTTAGAAACGATCGGCGCTGAGTCCGTATTCCAATCAATACCCAACATGGGGTCGTTCCATTTTATTCCAACCTCACTCTCTTCGTGGTAATAACCAGTGCATTTGTAACTTAAAATGGTGTTCTCTAAAGCTAAAAACCCGTGAGCAAAACCTTTAGGAACATACAACATGTTTCTACGATCGCCAACCAATACGCATTTGTAGTGTTGACCAAATGTACTAGAAGTTTCACGCACATCTACCACCACGTCCAAAACAGATCCCATGATAACGGATACTAATTTCCCTTGCCCATGGGGGTGACGTTGAAAATGCAGCCCTCTAAGTACCCCTTGGGTGGAAAACGATTGATTATCTTGAATAAAACTTGGAATCCCTCTTTCAGTAAACACGTCGGCTCGGAATGACTCCAAAAAGTAACCCCGTTGGTCTTGGTATACCTTTGGCTCAATTTCCCAAAGGTCAGCAAACCCAGTTTCTTTAAATAGCATAATTATTTTTGTTAAGAATTAGACCGATAGCTTTTAGGTACTGGTCGACAACCACATGCTCTTCAAACTTTGCTTGAACTAGAGCCCGTCCTGCCTGTCCCATACTTTCTAGGGCTTCTTTGGACCTATTATACATTGCCTCCATTTTAACCGCTAAATCTTCCGAATCCTTTGGTCGGCAAAGAAAACCGTTAATTTGGTCTTTTACAACTTCCATGCATCCAGGAACCCGCGTAGCAATCAAGGGTCTTTGCATACTAGCAGCTTCCAAAAGGGATTTCGGAAGCCCCTCCCGATAACTTGGTAACACTACAATATGAGATTGGTTAATAAAAGGTTTTACATCTCCCGTTTCCCCTAAATAGTTGATATAGCCATTAGCCACCCAAGTTTCTATGACGGCGCTGGGCACGCCCCGGCTATGGCCGATCTCTGGGTTGCCTAAAAGATTACATTGTATGTTTAATCCTTTAGCTTTTAGTGTTTCAGCCGCTTTCGCGTATTCCCTGACCCCTTTATCTTCCAGTAATCGAGCCATCATCAAAAACGTAAAAGGTTCTTTTGACGGCAGCTTAGTTGGTTCAAAAAATTGCGTATTCACACCTGATCCACCAACAACCCCATGATTGGTTTTAGTAAGCAAACCCATAGATTGAAATTGGTCCAGGTCCTCTGCGTTTTGAAAGAATACTCTTTGTGGATAACCAAAAGACCAACGATAAAGTAATTTCGCAACTTTACTGGTTAACGACTCTGTCAAGAAAACCGTACCTAACCCGCTTACTGTATTAATGCATGGGATGCTTTGCCAGCGTGCAGCGATACTCCCATAAATGTTGGGCTTTACTGTATAATGTAGGGTCACATCCGGCTTCACTTTTTTATAAATCTGATTAATTTGTTTAAGCAACCCTAAATCTTTGATAATATGGCCTCGGCTATTATCCATAGTAATTGGATGATAAATAACACCCATTGCAGGAAGATGTGAGCTGTACTTATCTTCTGGGGCTAAGGCATGGACCTCATATCCTTTTTTCAAAAGCGCTCGGATGAGACCGCTTCTAAAATTGACAATGTTCCAGGAGGTATTTATAAATATTAGCGCCTTCACAAATGAATAGGAAACTATTCTAATAAGCCGGTAGCTACAAAAAAATTAACATATATTGCTAAAGAAATTATTAATTTTACTTTAAAAAGTTTAGCCAAATGGATATTGGAATGCGTCATCTGCACACTACGGTGGTTTTGATTTTTTTAGTTTTTTTAATTTTCAAAACCATTTTGCTGTTAACCAATAAGTTGGAACTCCTGGATCGGATCAGAGCAAAAACCAAAGTTGTGGATATGATTTTTGGAATGGTGATCGTTCTTACGGGTGGCTATATGATGACCCTGGTTTCTCACATTCCCTTGTACTTATGGATTAAGCTTATTTTGGTAATAATAGCCATTCCACTAGGGATTGTAGGGCTAAAAAGGCATCACAAAGTGTTGGCATTACTCTCAGTATTATTAATCGTATATGTCTATGGAATGTCAGAGACGCGAAGTTATAAATTTAAACCGGATCCTGTGGTGGTGAGTAATCAACAAGAAATGGGAAAAGAGATTTACACCAAACTGTGTGTGGA
>JAJCYK010000445.1 GCA_029262935.1 Cytophagales bacterium
TTGGAACCCGTCCATTAGTGGCATATCGATATCCAAGAAGATTACTTCGGGCAGCACGTTAACAGATTCTGAATTTAGCTGTTCGAGATTCTTTAAAAACTCAATTGCACTTCGGGCTCCGGTGTGAGAAAAGATGTGTTCGGTAATTCCCGCAGCTTCTATCATTTTTTGGTTGATCAAGTTATCGATATCATTATCATCGATCAACATTACTGCATGGAACTGCTTTTCTTTGACTGCCATATTATTAAATTTATTCTTCCTAAATTTATACAAATAAATACTACAAAAGCAATAAAGCTTTCACAAAAATAAATCCATACTAATTAAGGCTGAGGTAATGGCAATATACGGTTTTTATGGAAACTTATAAGTCAAATTTAATCCCTTGTGCCAAAGGCAGCTCTTTGCTGTAGTTAATGGTATTGGTTTGTCGCCTCATATAGACTTTCCAGGCATCTGATCCCGATTCTCGACCTCCACCTGTTTCTTTTTCTCCTCCAAATGCGCCACCTATCTCGGCGCCAGAGGTTCCAATATTAACATTTGCAATACCACAATCTGATCCCACGTGAGATAAAAACAACTCCGATTCACGTAAGTTTGTAGTCATTATAGCAGAGCTAAGTCCTTGTGGTACATCATTTTGTATGGCAATTGCCTCTTCAATTTCGCTGTATTTCATCAAATAAAGGATGGGGGCAAATGTTTCACATTGTACTATTTCAAAATCATTCTGAACCTCATAAATGGCTGGTTTTACGTAACATCCTGAATGGTACTCGCTGCCTTCCAGTACTCCGCCGGAAACTACTGCTTTTCCTCCAGTTGACTCCACTTTTTCTATAGCCTCCAAATATTGTTGCACGGCTTGCTCGTCTATAACGGGTCCCATATGATTGTGTTCATCTAAAGGATTACCAATTCGCAATTGAGCATAAGCATTAGCCAACTTTTGCTTCAGTTCTTCATAAACGCTCTCGTGTATGATTAATCTACGCGTGCTGGTACACCTTTGACCGGCGGTTCCTACTGCTCCAAATACAGCACCTACAATGGTGGTATCTAGGTCTGCATCTTTTGAAATAATAATGGCATTATTTCCTCCTAATTCTAGTAATGCCCTTCCCAAACGTGCGCCTACCGCGGCACCTACCGCTTTACCCATGCGGGTACTACCGGTAGCCGATACTAATGGCACCCGATGATCATGACTCAATAATTCTCCTATTTCACGACCTCCAATAGTTAAATTTGAAACGCCCTCAGGCACCTGGTTAGCGGCAAAGACTTCATTGGTGATGTGTTGACAAGCCAACGCAGTAATAGGGGTCTTCTCCGAAGGCTTCCATACACAAACATCTCCACACACCCAAGCCAGGGCGGTGTTCCAGGACCATACGGCTACGGGGAAATTGAATGCCGAAATGATACCCACTATACCCAAAGGATGGTACTGCTCATACATACGGTGTGAGGGTCTTTCAGAGTGCATGGTTAATCCGTATAGTTGTCGGGAAAGGCCCACGGCAAAGTCACAGATGTCAATCATTTCCTGCACCTCTCCTAAACCTTCTTGATAGGACTTACCCATCTCATAGGAAACCAATTTTCCTAGTGGCTCCTTATAATGTCTAAGGCGGTCTCCTAGCTGTCGTACCACTTCTCCTCTTAAAGGGGCCGGCCAGGTTCTCCACTCCTTAAAAGCGCTTTGAGCTTTAGCAATTACTTGGTCATAACTTTCCTTATCGGCGGCGGTAACTGCTCCAATCACTTCTCCATCCACTGGAGAAACGGATACAATATTTTCTCCCTGGCAGGACAACCAGCTTTGGCCCGTGCTGGCTCCTTGGCTTTGGTTGTTGATACCTAATGACTCTAGTGCTTCCTTAATACCAAATGCATCCTCAGTTACTGTACTCATGTTGTTTGTTTTGTTTGAGGCAAAGTTAAATAATCTTGCAAACAAAAAGGCACTTTTAGAAAAAGTGCCTTTTATTAAAACCACATCAAATATGGTTACCAACCGATGGCATAATATCGCTCTTCACCATTGGGATACATCCCCTCTATCAAATTACCTCCTCTTCTATTCCTCAGTATCTCCAAAACCTGCTCCACATTATCCACCGGAGTCTTGTTAACCTGGGTTATGACAAACCCTGACTTTATTCCTGCATCTTTCCATTTTCCACTCCCTACTTTGTCAATTATCACCCCTGCTCTCAAATCCAACTCCTCTAACATTTCATCATTTGCTGCCTTAAAAGTAGCTCCATCAAAGCTCATGTTCGTATCTGCAGTTAATACCCCTGTCTCTCCTTGAACATTTTTAAGAGTAGCTTTTACGGTAAATTCCCTGCCGTTCCTGATGTATCTAACATCGATACGGTCACCAGGACTGTTTCTACCTACCAACTCTTGTAATTCAGAAGTCGAGTTTACATTGTTCCCGTCGATAGAAGCAATAATATCTCCTTCTTGCAAACCTGCTTCTTTGGCCGCGGAATTATCCCCCACGTCTAAAATGTACACTCCTCCGACTTTTTCAATATCTCTGGACCTGGCAAACTCGGCGGTAACATCCGTAATGCTCACACCTAATAGTGCGCGTTGCACCATACCATATTCACGTAAGTCATTTATTACCTTCTCCACCAATGTTGAGGGGATGGCAAAACTATAACCCGCAAAAGTGCGGCTGGGGGTGGCAATGGCTGTATTAATTCCTATGAGTTCTCCTTTAAGATTCACTAAAGCACCTCCACTGTTGCCCGGATTAACGGCAGCATCTGTTTGAATGAAGGATTCAATTCTCAAATTGCGATCACCCAATATGTTAATGTTTCTGGCTTTGGCACTGACAATACCGGCGGTAACTGTGCTGGTAAGATCAAAAGGTGTTCCTTGAGCAAATGGATTACCCACCGCTAATACCCACTCTCCCACGCGCAGTTGATCGCTGTTGCCAATACTTATAAAAGGTAGACCGCGTTCTTCGATCTTTAGTAGAGCCAGATCTGTATTAGGATCCGTACCAACTAAACGAGCGGTATAATTTCTTTTGTCAGCTAAAGTAATTTGAATTTCTCCAGCCTTATCAATCACGTGATTGTTGGTAATGATGTATCCGTCTTCAGACATAATAACACCCGAGCCAAATCCTCGGCTTTGGGGTTGACTGCTTTCCCCTTCCGGCTGACGGTATCCAAAGAAGTCCCAGAATTCCTCCATGCGGTTGTTTCCAGCCCTTCCTGTAAAAGTAGAACTAATATGCACCACGGTAGGAGTGCTCACCTCTGCTGCATAAACGAAATTCAATCCGTCGGGAACGGTGAAGTTTTTGTCCTCTAAGTAATTGGTGAATTGTGCGGGGCTTTCTGATTGTATGGTAATTGGGGCTTGATCCTCTAAAAAGAACTGCATGCCGCCAATGGCTAACACCGCGCCTAAAAAGGAGGCTAACACTAACCCAAAGAAAAACTGCTTCTTGCTCATAATATATAGGTTTTACTTATTTAGACTAACGCAAATTAAATCGATCTGTTTTAATGTATAAAGCATTAATAATGCCTTTATGTTTCTTTTTAACATAATTTAACAAAAAAAGGCGGGACAACGCCCGCCTTCGGTCCATAATCAAACCCAACACTAACTAACCTACTTTTATGGTCCGTACTAATTCCTTCTTGGAGTCCTTGGGTAACGACAGCTTTAAGATGCCTTCCTCATAAATGGCCTTTATCTTACTATCGTCAATGGTATCTGGCAAATAGAAAGATCTGCTGAAGGCTCCATAACGGGTTTCCCTGGCATGGTAGTTTACTTCCTTTTCTTCATCTGTGAATTTTCTTTCACCGGAAACGGTTAAAGTACCTTCTTTGAAGTCAATTTTGAAATCATCTTTTTTCATTCCAGGCAGAGCAAGTTCCAATTCAAAGGACTTCTCTGTCTCTGCAATATCCACTGCTGGTGAAAAACTGCCTCCTTTAGATCCGACTGTGGAATCGAAAGTATCATTAAAGAAACGATCGAACAAAGAGTCTAAAGGTCTGTTGCTCACATTTCTGAATCTGGGATTATATCTGACTATATTCATGATGTATTTTATTTTTTGATGGTTGTTTTCGCTTTCATGAAGTATATAGTGAAAATAATGCCAGAGCTATTTTGTGAGGTTTATTATGCCATAATGGCGCATTCGCAACCTGGATGAGTCATTTTAATGCCATAATGGCACTTTTATTTAGAAATGCTGAAAGAAATGTAAGCGAGACAGCCCTGCTATTTGTCAATGAGTGCAGTCCAGATACTAAGGGCTTCACCGTCTACTTGGGTCCAAATGGGTCGGACTTTACCATTGTGTGCCACGATGTTATTATAGTCTCCGAAGAATACCTGAGGATTCGGTTTGAAAGTAGATTGGTTGATTCTTTCATTTAAAAAAGTGAGCCCGCCATCTTTAGAGGTCGCTAAGTACACATCGGTTTGTTCATCTACATGATCCCTCCGATCGTAAAACACCACATAGATGTATCCCGTGGCTTGGTCCACCACGGCCCAAGGAAAGAACTGATGCTTACCGGGAGTATCGTCATTGATTCGCACCGGGTCGGACCAGGTACTGCCTTTGTCGTCGGAATGGGCTAACCAAACATCGGTATCCGTGGCCCCGGCTCTTTGATCGGACCAGTTTACATAAACCCTACCTCGGTGCGGGCCATCTGAAATGTCGCAAAGCGTGATGGGAAGTCCATTAGCCCTACCAATCCCTGGAATCTTTTGGTCCCAACCCATGGGTTGACCTGTGACCCTTACGTCTTTATCCAGCCACGTTTGTCCACCATCCGAGGAACGGTCAAAGTATATCTGTTGATTTAAAGACCAGGCCACGTATATTTCCCCTTCAGGACCTACTGCCGGTACCGCTCCTTCAGTGGTTTCATCATCATCCATACAATTACCAGAAAATTCATTGATACGTATGGCTTCGCTCCAAGTAGATCCTTGATCCGTTGATTTTGAAAACAAGATGTTGCTATAGTCTTCCTGACGCTCACTCCCATAAGCATCAAACTGGGTCCAGGTTAGATACATATGATTGTTGCGGGGATCAACCACACCCCATTCTTTGTCTTGATCTTTTGGTGGAAACAATCCCGTGAAAGAACCATCGGACCAGGTTTTGCCGCCATCAGTAGATTTCTGACATACCATGCGATCCAATTTGTCTGAATCCCATCCCCCTTGACCGCTGGG
>JAJCYK010000446.1 GCA_029262935.1 Cytophagales bacterium
GCTCGTGCCACTGTTTTTTGAGCAGTAGGGCTTTTAGGAGAGGCTCGTAGCGCTTTGATAACCACTTCCTCTAATACGATTGAGGCGGTTAACGAAATACGTAAATCCGCCGTAGGCACTGACGTTTCCCAAAGAAAGTCGTGATAGCCCACAAACGAAATAAGTAAAGTAACGTTTGATGATTCCGGTGCCTCCAAGCTAAAGGACCCATCTTCTTTGGATAAGGTATACATCTCTTGGTTTTGAAGCTTGATTATAGCACCAGCGATTGGTTGTTGATCCTCAGCGTCCGTCACCTGGCCCTGGATGGATTGGCCCATGATAACTGAAACTTTTACCATTAGTATAATGGCTAGTGTAGCAATTCTTTGCATTCTATTAATGTGGTTAGTTTTTGAAAACAAAAACAGGAATCTAAGGGGTCGTTCCTGTTTACTAAAGTTTCCCTTTATCCCTACGCCGGCATTATCCGGATCAGGTGCAGTCTTGATTATCATCTTGACTTGGGTATAATCTCAGCCTGTAATAGGCACCCCTGTGATGCAAAGGTAGTAGTTAATTTTGTTCTGGCAAACTCTCAAGAACATCTATTGCCAGTTTTAAACGGTCCGGCCCGCTGCCCGAAATCAATTCAAAGGGCTGTTGTTCCCTTTTCAGTTCCTTGATGTACCATGAAAACAGCATATCAAGTTGTTGGGGGTGTTCTCTTTGAGGGTCCGGTCTCCAAGGCAGATCAATGTCGCAGAGTAAATAAAGGTCGCAAGTCTGTTGAGCGATACTTTTGACAATCCAAGGATCCACTCGTCCGTATTTAATTAGACTCCAAATCTTGATTACTCGTAAGTCGGTATCGCAAAGCAACCATCGATCTCTTGGAGAATCGACTTCCCGTTCCAATTGCTTTTTAGCAATTATCAGCAAATCCTCTTCCCGATAAGTCCTGTCTAAATTTTGCAAGTACTCTCGCGCATACTCCTTTACCCATGGAACTTGAAAGTGTGCCGCTAGCCCTTTTGTCAAAGTTGTTTTGCCAGTGGATTCCGGGCCAATGATCACAATTCTTTTCATACTGGTACTCGAGAAAGATTCATGGATTTTCTCCAAGCCAGGTATCCTGCGATGGCCATACCTATATAGAATAAGTAAAGAAGGCAATAAAAATACAGATCTTTGTAATAGTAGACTCCGGTGGCTAAAATATCCACTACTAACCAAAGCATCCAGCTTTCAATTTTTTTTCTGGCCGTCAACCACATGGCACCAAAGCTTAAAACCGAGGTGGTGCTATCCCAATAGGCCAAGGAAGCATCTGTAAAATTGTCTAGAACGTATCCCCAAACCCCTACTCCAATACCAGAAATCAATAGTAAGGACGTCCAGGTTTGAATGGTAATACGGGTTACAGGAACCTCCTTTTCTTCTCCTTTCTTACCGTATATCCAGAAGTACCAGCCGTAGATATTCATAACTAAAAAGAAAATATGCAAAACGAAATCGGCATACAGTTTAGCTTGTATAAATACCACAAAGGAAATTAACACATATGCAATCCCAAAAGGCCAGGTTAGAACATGTTGTTTAATTAAAAACAACACACAAAGGACGCCAAAGACAAAGCCCAAAAACTCTAACACCTGCATATTGGAGGCATAATTAAGGACCTCCTCAAAAAAAGATACGATTTCCATGGGCACCAAAGTTAGCTTTTCTTAGATAACCTACAAGGTTGTGAAAATACCAAACAATTAAATTAATCACTGTTTGTTTTCAAATGTTCAACAATCTGTCTAGCTTTGTCCGGCAAATAATACCTATTAAATTATTTGCCATGTCCCTCGATTCTTCCAAATTTCTCTTTGAAGCCTTGACCTACGATGATGTGCTGTTGACCCCGGCATATTCTGAAATTCTTCCAAGAGATACCCAAGTGGTCAGTAATCTTTCTCAAAATATTTCATTGAACGTACCCTTTATTTCGGCGGCCATGGATACCGTGACCGAGTCGGAGCTAGCCATTGCCATGGCCCTTGATGGTGGGATAGGTTTTATCCATAAAAACATGTCTAAGGAAGCTCAAGCCATTCAAGTACGGAAAGTCAAACGCTCTCAAAGTGGTATGATCCTAGATCCCATTACGTTAAATGGCAAATCAACTTTAGGAGATGCTGCTAAGATTATGAGGGAGTTCAAAATTGGAGGTATTCCCGTAGTAAGTTCTGAAGGAAAATTAAAGGGTATTATTACCAATAGGGATTTGCGGTTTCAAAAGAATCTATCCATTCCGGTAGTGGACATTATGACCAAAGAAAATCTTATTACGGCCGATGAAGGCATCAGTTTAGAACAAGCTGAAGAGATATTAATGGATCACAAAATTGAAAAATTACCTATCGTCGACAAACAAGGTAAACTCAGAGGATTAATCACCTATAAAGACATTTTAAAGAATAGCGACCGCCCCCATGCTTGTAAAGACCAGTACGGACGACTAAGAGTAGGTGCAGCGGTAGGTGTGACCAAAGATACCATGGAACGCATTACGCTACTAATGGAAGCAGGAGTAGATGTAGTTACAATTGATACGGCACATGGTCACTCCAAAGGAGTCATTGATGCTTTAAAGATTGTGAAAAAAGAGTTTCCTGAGCTTGAAGTGATCGTGGGAAATGTTGCCACTGGAGAAGCGGCGATAGCACTAGCAGAAGCGGGGGCCAATGCCGTTAAGGTGGGGGTGGGTCCCGGTAGTATCTGTACCACCCGAATTATTGCCGGCGTAGGTGTACCTCAACTATCTGCCGTTTATATGGCCAGCAAGGCGCTCAAACCATTGGGTGTTCCGGTTATCGCCGACGGCGGGATAAGATTTTCCGGTGACGCAGTAAAAGCTATTGCGGCAGGTGCAAGTAGTGTTATGATTGGTTCCATGCTGGCCGGTACCGAAGAAGCTCCCGGAGAAGTCATCATTTATGAAGGTCGTAAATTTAAGTCGTATAGAGGCATGGGTTCGGTGGAAGCCATGGAAGATGGATCCAAAGACAGGTATTTTCAAGATGCTGAAGACGATCTGAAAAAACTCGTACCTGAGGGAATAGTAGGTCGTGTTCCTTTTAAAGGCAGTGTTTCTGAAGTATTGTACCAGATGGTGGGAGGGCTTAGAGCCGGAA
>JAJCYK010000447.1 GCA_029262935.1 Cytophagales bacterium
GAAATCTGGGACGAATACGACAGTCATGCTATGGAATGGATACATAAAAGTTTAACTGATAAAGTTAATAAGGGCTCTAAAAAAATCTAACTCACCCCCATGTCACATATCAATTATAACAATCGCAAGTTCAGGCCTCAAACTTCATCTGCCAATAGCCAAGTCTCCTCTCATACAATTTTCCACTATCAACAGCAGGACAATATCTTATGGGCTACTTACCAAGGTGGGGCCATTGAGAGGGGTCATTTAATAGGGCTGGTCGCCTCTGATGGCACTATTGAAATGCGTTATCATCATATTGATAACCAAGGGCAACTACGCACTGGTGTTTGCCGTTCCCAACCGGAATTACTTAACAACGGCAAATTACTCCTGCATGAGTCCTGGCAATGGACCTCTGGAGACAGCAGTAAGGGGGTGTCTGTGCTTGAAGAAATCTAGTAAGTTACTTTATTAACTTTCCGTCTTGAACCCAAAGGGAATCACCTACATAAACCGTGGCGTCAGGAAAGAAATTCCATCGGACATATCCACCTCCTACGTTTCCGCCCAGCTCTTTGTTATCTCCTAAGGAAAGTCGCACCACACCCGCACCATAACCATAATAGGGTATCCAAGGAACTCCTTCTCTTTGTATTTCCATTAGAGGATTCATCCCTAAAGCAAATTCTCTAAAAGATCGAGCACTTATCCCCACCGAATCCATGGTTCTTAACAGACCTTCTTGTCCTTCCCCTGCAGTAATGTCTATGGCCACCCCATTTTCGAAGATTAATTTTAGATCTCGCACCAAGGTGCCTTCCCATGTGGCATCGGGAAAAGCCACAGTACCTTGTACTGTTTCTTCAATCGGTGCCACGCGTATGGCACCAGCTGGTAATTCAACTTCTCGATCTATTAAATTTTGGGCATTGGACATGTGCGCTAAGCTTGCGTTGCCATCCTGTTTGGTAACAGGACGGTCTCCAATGGAAAAGCTTATGTCAGTTCCAGAAGGGGTAGTCACTCGTATGGTTTGATCCCGCATAGCTGCTTCAAAAGTACGTTGGTCTGAAGCCAATTTTTGATAGTCAGTATCCTGTAGGACTTGCAAATAAAAATGTTCCTTGTCAGAATCCAGAGTCAACAGGTTACCATTTAAATCATAAGCCCCGGCCCAATGAAAATGTATGGTTCTTCCTAGTCCTTCATTTAACTGATCTTGAAGTATTTTGTATGGCAAATCTTGAGGAGTGGCTCCAGGAAGCATGATTCCTAAATCTATGGTCTTAAAAATGTCTTTAATATCATCTTCAGATCCAGCTAGAACTTGCTTAGTAAATTCCGTCCGCCAAGATTCCGGAGCACTTCCATCCACGCTCAAAGTACCTAAGTAAGTGGCTCCAGAGGCTTTTACTATCTTCTCTAAATGGGTAACCAATTGATTAAACGCGCCTGGCTTGGCCACCATAAGTACTTTTTCCCCGGACCTTAAATCCATCCGTTGACCGATTATTTCTGCCAACTTTTGCTGGTCAAGAGTTTGATGGGGTGAGTCATGGGTTTCATTAGCATTAACTGTCCCCTCGTTCTTTTGACAACCCTGAAGGAATACAAATGCGGTAAAAAGAAAAATAGTAACTTTCATAATAAAGAAGTGATTAACAGGCTGTTTGTCGGTTCATTTATTCCCATAGCAAAGAGTCCTTCCAAATTACAAATTAACAATCAAATAACCTCTAAATCTATCTATGGTTGAGTGGGCGATACAACCACCAATCACGAAATAGCACCTTCGGTACCAGGCTATGACATCTATATCGTGCAGGAGTTTAATTTCTGCCACCGTTTATGGATATTGTTAGAAAAGAAATAAGTCAATCATGCCCAAGTCCTATTTTATTGCCGGCCTATTCTTGTTGGCCATCGGTTGTAGCGAGCCAGTTTCTGCTCCCAAAGAAGAAGCTTTCACATTAACTTACGAGAAGTTTACCCTCGACAACGGATTGGAAGTAATTCTCCATGAAGATCATTCCGATCCTATCGTAGCTTTGGCTACCATCATGCATGTGGGTTCAAACCGTGAGAAACCTGGGAAAACAGGATTTGCCCATTTTTTCGAACATATGTCTTTTAACGATTCCGAGAATGCCCCTAGAGGGGCCAACCGCAAGCTAATTCCTGAATGGGGAGGCAGTCGCAATGGTGGTACCTGGAATGACGGCACGATTTATTATGAGGTAGTACCCAAAGATGCTTTTGATAAGATCTTGTGGATCGATTCTGATCGGTTTGGTTATATGATCAATACAGTAACTGAAGCGGCTTTGGAACGGGAAAAGCAGGTAGTAAAAAATGAAAAGAGACAGCGTGTGGATAATGCTCCTTATGGTTATACCAATGAAATCATTAGAGCCAACCTTTATCCAGAAGGGCATCCCTACAGCTGGACGGTCATAGGATCACTACCGGATTTACAGGCTGCCACTTTAGAAGATGTAAAAGAGTTTTACGCTCAATACTATGGAGCTGCCAACGCATCATTGGTTATTGCCGGAGACATTAACATCGAGGAGACTAAGGAAAAAGTCCAACAGTGGTTCGGAGAAATACCAGCAGGGCCTGAAGTAGCCCCCATGACTCCTTTGCCCGTAGTACTAGATCAAACTAAAAAGCTGTCATTTGAGGACAACTTCGCAAAGCTTCCTGAATTGAGAATGGTCTTTCCATCGGTGGAGGAATATCATGAAGATAGCTATGCCCTAGAAATATTAGGTCAACTGCTCAGTGGCAGCAGGAAATCTCCATTATACAAGGTGTTGGTGGAAGAAAAACAAATTACACCAGCAGTTCGTTCTTTTCAAAACAGCAACGAGCTTGCCGGTGAATTTACTTTCAGAATAAGGGCCAACGCGGGTGTGGATTTGGATTCTATTCAAGCAGCTGTTCAAGAGGGACTCCAAAGATTCGAAACTTCTGGATTTGAAGACACAGAGCTGCAAAGAATCAAAGCAGAGCTGGAGACAGAATTGTATCAAGGAGTAGCCACTATACTGAACAAGGCCTTCCAACTGGTAATTGATAATGAATTTGGTAAGGATCCCGGCTTTATAACTACCCGAGCGGAACGTACCAATGCGGTAACCCGAGAAGACATCGTGCGGGTTTACGATAAGTATATCAAAAATCAGCATTTTGTCATGACCAGCGTGGTGCCTCAAGGACAACTGGAACTGGCGGTGGCTGAGTCAACCCCCGCCAAAGTGTGGATCGAAGAAGTTGTGGCCAATG
>JAJCYK010000448.1 GCA_029262935.1 Cytophagales bacterium
TTCACATAGGCAATAACCGCTTCAATTTCCTCATCGGAAAAGGTGTTGAAAGAGGTCATTACCGTTTTGTTATACTCTTCGTATAGCGCTACCGCATATTCATCACCGCTTGCAATTACGGCTTGGGAGTTTTTTACAAAGGCCTTGATCCAATCCATATCGCGGCGATCGTAAACACCAGCTAAAGCCGGTCCTACCAACTTTTGGTTAATGGCGTGACAGGCTCTACAGTTTCCTTGAAACAATGCATCACCGGCAGCAATTATTCCTGGGTCAGAAGAAATGCCACCCGGTGAGGTGGCAGCTTCGGCAGGAGGTGGATCAGTAGCTTCGTCGATGGAATCTGTTTGTGCCCAAGCACTACTCACAGATATCACACATAAAAATAAGACGGGAAGTAAACTTAGGTATGCTGAGCGTAGCGTTGCGAACATAAATTTTTTAGACTTTATCATGAAGGCATCCGGGTCCTTAAGAACTGCCACAAATGTAATATGGCATTCGTTTATTTCAAATATATTTTTCACCTAATTATTACTAGGGTAACAGCGGGGGGGTGATACCCCAATATCTGCTTGAATATCATACTGATAGGTCTTTAAACTATGCTTATTTAGAATAATTTTAAATAGCTGAACTTAGGTAAGTTTTTTCGGCTAGTGCAATTGTACTTTAGGGGGAGCATCACTTCTTTGCGTCAATCACTATAATTTATAATCATAAAAATTAATTGGTAGGTTTGTAAAGATGCCATACTACTGGTTAGTGGGTTCATGCTATTTTCCAGTATTTGTCTGTTTTTTAGGGGATATTTGGTATTTTTTATTAAGATATTGTGAAATAATTGTACATATTTTATATTTTTGCATATTAAACCCCATAGGTTATCGCATATTCCATGAAACCAATACTGATATTAAAAATCGGCACCGCCTCTATTACGAAAGATAACGGGGACCTGGATCAGGTAGCCATGGTTAACATAACCCGACAGATTGCTACCATACATAAAGATTACCATGTTATCATTGTTTCCTCGGGTGCAGTAGGCAACGGCCGGAATTATTTAAGCAATTATCAAGGTAGTATCATTGAAAGGAAGGCGGCGGCGGCTATCGGCAATCCTTTACTTATTAATAAATACACTCAATTTTTTGCTCCATATGAAATTAGCATCGCTCAAAGTCTTTGCGAGCGACAGCACTTTGCACACCCAGCACAGTTCAAGCAATTGCAAGCCACTTTTCAGGAGTTATGGAAAAACGACATTATTCCTATTGCAAATGAAAACGATGTGGTTAGCAATCTGGAGTTAAAATTTTCCGACAACGATGAGTTGGCCACTTTGTTGGCCGTAGGGTTTGGAGCGAACATCTTGCTGTTAGGCACTTCGGTGGATGGGGTATTAGATCAAAACGATGAGGTCATATCGGAAATTCACTCCATTGATGAATCCATTTTAGGTCTGGCCCGTGCCGAAAAGTCCACATTAGGCTTAGGAGGAATGAGTACCAAGCTTACTTTCGCCAGGTTAGCCACCAAAATGGGAATTAAGACCGTGATATTCAACAGTCGCAGTCAAGATGCCATAGTCAAAGCGATCAACGGTCAATTGGGAACCATCTGTCAACCACAACAAAGTTCGTCCGAAGAGCGCGAGAAGTGGTTGTTAAGTGGTAACATTGTTAGAGGCAAAATTCAAGTGGACCACGCCACCTGTGAAGCACTAAAGGCCTATGAGGGCTTGCGTCTGGATGGTGTAAAGAAAATCATTGAAAATTTCGAGCGCGGTGAAGTTTTTGAAATTCTCAATGGAGACCAAGCCTCTTTTGCAGTGGCTCGAGCTATGATCTCCTCCAAAGAAATACTGGAAAAACTGGATGATAAATCTTTCGAAATAGCTCCCAAATCTGAAATCATATTGTTATAATTAACTGGATTACATTTTGAAGACCACAGAAGAAAATATTCGGGAAATGGAATCAATCTTACCCATACTAGAAAAGGTACAAGAGGCGTCTCTAGAGTTGCGGACTTTAGGAGACCAAAGAAAGCGTGATATCCTTTATACGCTGGCCACCTTAATCAAAGAAAATAGTGTAAACATCATTGAAGAAAACCAAAAGGACTTGGTGCGTATGGATGACAGCAATCCTAAAAAAGACCGGTTGCTTCTCAATCATGAACGTATTCAAGGGCTTGTTGATAGCATTAATCTTATTGCTAAACTGCCTGATCCTACTAATCAAGTAATCAGTACTTTAGAAAAAGACAACGGGCTATCCGTTGAAAAAGTCACCAGCCCACTAGGAGTTGTCGGCCTTATATATGAATCTCGTCCCAACGTGACCATTGACGTCGCTGCCTTATGCATTCGATCCGGAAATGCCGGCGTGATGCGCGGGGGTTCTGATGCTTATCATTCCAACAAGTACCTACTTTCATTAATCCATCAAGCGTTGGAGAAAAACCAAATCAATATCAACGCTTTTGCTTTACTTCCAACCAACCGAAAGTTTGTAAAAGAGATGTTGGAAGCCGACCAGTTTATTGACATCATTATACCCCGGGGCTCACAAGAATTGATTGAATTTGTAAGGGCTAATTCCAAGGTACCTACCATTGAAACGGGAGCGGGGGTATGTCATACTTATGTAACCGAAAACGCCAACTTACAAAAGGCCGCAAACATTGTAGTTAATGCCAAAGTCTCTCGACCTTCGGTCTGTAATGCCTTAGATACTATACTAGTAGATGCCTCTGTAGCCGACCAGTTTTTACCTATGATTATGGAGGGCATGAATGAATATCAGGTACAAATTTACGCTGACAAAGCTGCTTATTCCATCTTTGATCGCAACGATTTTCCCCGCATAAAAAGGGCCAACCCGGAAGACTTTGGGAGGGAGTTCTTGGACTTTAAATGTTCCGTTAGAGTAGTTGAAGGTATGACCTCAGCTCTGGCCCATATCCGAAAACATTCCTCCAAGCACTCTGAAGCCATTATATCAGAAGATGCCCAGCAATGTGATTTGTTTTTGCAATCCGTGGATGCCGCGGCCGTATATACCAATGCTTCTACCCGCTTCACGGATGGTTCGGAATTTGGCTTAGGAGCTGAAATCGGAATTTCTACCCAGAAACTTCACGCCCGGGGGCCCTTTGCTTTGGAAAAATTAACTACAGAAAAATGGATCGTTAGGGGTGATGGGCAAGTAAGGTGGTAGTTTAAAAATTTAATTCACAGACGTTTTAACCATAAGACATGAGCGAAAAAGTAGCGATTATTGGCGGTGGGAATCTTGGAGCTTCTATAGCTGAGGGTTTTATTAAAGATCACTTCATTAACCCGGAGAACATCGTGGTAACTCGGCGTAAAGTTGAGTTAATCAAGCCTTTAGCAGAAAAAGGCATCAGAATTACCAGCAGTAATACTGAGGCAGTAGCGTGTTCGGATATCGTGATCTTGGCTGTAAAGCCTAAGCAAACACCTGATATCCTACAAGAAATCAGTAGCGAGCTCGACCCCAAAAGACATCTGTTGATTTCTGTGGTAACGGGTTTTAGTATCCGTACTATGGCCGAAATCGTGGGGGCTGAACTGCCAATATTTCGAGTAATGCCCAATACAGCCATAGCCATTCAGGAGTCCATGTCTTGCATTTCCTCCTCCAAAGCATCGGAAGAACAAGTGCAGACCATTACCAAGCTATTTGAAAAACTAGGAAAGGTAGCGGTCATTGATGAAGAATTAATGGAAGCTGCTACTGTACTTGGCGCCTGCGGTATTGCCTTTGCATTGCGGTTTATTAGAGCGGCCATTCAAGGAGGGATTGAAATTGGATTCGATTCAAAAACTGCAGAATTAGTTGCTGCCCAAACGGTTAAAGGCGCAGCCTCTCTTCTTTTTGCCCGAAGGAGACATCCTGAAAGAGAGATTGATATGGTAACTACTCCACAAGGTTGCACCATCGCTGGATTGAATGAAATGGAACATCAGGGCTTCAGTTCGTCATTAATCAAAGGCGTCGTAACTTCTTACAAAAAGATCGGGAACAGCTTATAACCAGGATTCCATTAATCTTTTGTTGTTGATATGCTGCAGGTCCAAGGCAGGGAGGTGAAGGTTACTGGCAATTGCTCCGCAATAGCCTGGCCCAATGGAGGTTTGCTGGTAATGCCAAAATTTATCATGATAACTTACGACACGATCTTTTATTAAAAGATCCGGAAGGGACATTTGTAGTCCTCGTCCATCAGCTTTAATTACGCTTTCTTTAATGGTCCAATATTGGAAAAATTTTAACAGTGGGTTCTGATGTTGATGGATTGTAAACCATTGATTATCATTCATTACCCGTTTGAAGTCAGTTAGTACTACCTGCCGTATTTCCTCTATGTCTCCCCCAATTGTTTGTTTGTCACTCACTACACAAAATACTTTTGTACCTGAATGTGAAATATTAAAATCTCCAGGTAGCGCATGAAAGTGAGGTCGTCGATTTTCATCGTAGCCAATGCCAGCTTCGAGATGCTCCCATCCCCAATTTTTATTAGTTAGCAGCTGTAATAGCAACAGTCGACCGGATAAGTGCAATTGTTGGTCCTTTTGGAAATACAATCTTTGGGTAGTTTTCCGGAGAAATTCAGGCGTCTTACGGAGTATTCGATTCCATTGAGCTGGTGGCAAATTTTGAATAATATCTGTGGTAGCTACTTGCAATTATTATGGAGTTTTAAAAAGAGGCACCCCGAACCAATAGTAAATCATTGCGAGGCTTCTGGTACTATATACTTCTTAAGTTAAATAATTTGTCCAAAAGGTTACATTTTAAGTCATTTCTTGCATGATAATATTGCTTAAATTAAGGTGCCTATAGGCTTATAAAAATGAACGATCTGTCATACGGTTAAGAACCAGTAAATTTATTTGCTAGAAATAGCTTAAATTCAATAGATGAAAAGGTTACTTTATCCTGGAAAAGTTATAAATTTAAAATAAATAATATAATTTTGACGATTTAGTACCCTAAGCACTATTGCTAGTAGCTTCTTTTGGAACATTGAGGCGCGCTAACTTTAGGTACATTTCCGTACTTGGGGTAATTAAATACGTAACTTGCCACCAAATGGAAGTTGAAAATGGCTTATTTTTAGGATGACAGATACATCCATAATGCAAAATTGAAATGCACTATTCTACCCACTACTAAAATGACCTTGAAAAACCTTAATATCAAAACCATTCATTTCGTGCTTGTGCTTGCCATGCTCGTGGTGGGTTGCACTCCAGCTAAAAAGCAAACCTACTTACAAACAGGTACTTCAGCGGCAATCCCCGACTTTACTAATTTCAAAACTTACCTAGAAAAAAGGAACGAGTACCAGCTACAACCAGGAGACATTATTTCTATTGAAATTACCAGTTTGACTCCCAGTCAATATGATTTCTTTTCCGCCAGTGAAAACGATATTGAGTTTAACAAAGATCCCCTGTTGTCCGGGTATTTATTGGATAGCGAAGGATATGTAGTATTACCACATATTGGAAAAGTCTTGGTGAATAACCTTACTGTAAGGGCTGCCCAAGAACAGATCACCAAGGTGGTAAGCGACTATTTGGATAGTCCAAATGTTTACATCAGACTGGTGAGTTTTCATTTTACAATTTTGGGAGAGGTTTTACAGCAAGGTAAATACAATATTTTTGAGGACAGAATAAATATATTAGAGGCAATTGGATTAGGTGGTGGTTTATCCGAGTATGCGGATTTATCACAAGTCAGAGTTTTACGTACTGAAAATGGCGTATCGAAAGTAGGGGAACTGGATTTACTGCAAGGCAACCTTCCTACCTCTCCTTTTTACTATTTACAACCAAATGATGTAGTTTTGGTTAGTCAGTTGAAAACGAAAAACTTTAGAAGAAATCAGTCTTCGAACATTTCGTTGATTCTATTCCGCTAGGTGGCAGCTCTTAGTCGCGAATGCGACGACAGCCGATAGCCCCGGACGTGAGTCCGGGGTTACGTCGCCGTCACGGCTTTCTAGTCGC
>JAJCYK010000449.1 GCA_029262935.1 Cytophagales bacterium
GGACTTCGTGTGTTTAGCCACTTTACCGGCAAAAACCAAAGCCTCTAATTCATTTGGATTGGCTGGCCTTTCCGTGACCAATTGAAAGTCACTCTGCTGGTCGGTCCTAACATCTCTTTCTTGTACAATGTAGCCATTAAGCAAACTTTTGGTCTGTACCGGGTTCTTTATTTGGTCCTTTTGTTTTAACAAAATGCGCTTCTTCTTAATTTGAAGTATGTCAAGGGCTTCCTGACTGAAATTAGGAGCAATTAACACTTCAAAAAACAAATTTTGCATGGCTTCTGCCGCTTCTAGATCAACCTGGCGATTGGTTATAAGTATGCCTCCAAATGCGGAGACGGTATCTGCCGCAAAGGCTCTCTCATAGGCATCCTTCACCGAAGCGCCAATAGCCATGCCACAGGCATTGGTATGCTTTAGGATAGCAAAGGCAGTTTCTTCTTTAAATTCCGCCATAAGGGACACTGCAGCTTCTACATCCACAAGGTTGTTGTAAGAAAGCTCCTTGCCATGTAGTTGGTCAAACATAGCAGCCAAGTCTCCAAAGTAATAACCTTCTTGATGAGGGTTTTCCCCGTACCTTAACTTCTTATAGTTGTTTTCACTGACTTTTAAAGCGGGTGTTCCTACTTCTCGGTTAAAGAAGTTAAATATTTGAGTGTCGTAGTGCGATGATATCGCGAATGCGGAGGACGCGAATGCTTTGCGGTCCGATAATTCGCTGCTACCGGACTTTTCGCTTAACAAGTTCATCAAAGGTTGGTATTGTTCTCGAGAGCTAATGGTCAACACGTCGCGGTAGTTTTTAGCCGCTGCCCGAATCAGTGAAATGCCACCTATGTCAATCTTTTCAATAATGTCTTCTTCAGACGCGCCTGAAGCCAGTGTTTCTTCAAACGGGTAGAGATCAACTACTACTAAATCGATTTCAGGTATTTCGTACGTTTCAAGTTGACTTAAATCTTGACTCTGGTCTCTTCTACCTAATATACCACCAAATACCTTTGGGTGTAAAGTTTTTACTCTTCCACCTAATATAGAGGGGTAGCCGGTAAGTTCTTCTACAGGTGAAACCGAAAAGCCCAGTTCCTCAATAAATTTCTGGGTACCACCAGTACTGTACATGGTAACTCCCAATTCGTTTAATTTAGTCACAATGGGAGCAAGTTCATCTTTATAGAATACGGAGATTAGAGCTGATTTAAGGGGTCTGGAATTCATGATGGCGTCTAAAAAGATGAAGAAACAAAGCTAATACAAATTTGAATAGGATACGTTCTTGCTGCCCTGATTTTGAGTAATTTATTACAACCAATTTTCGATAACTTTTGCAAAGTGTTGATGTTCTAATGCGTGAATTTTTTTCACTAAAGATTCAGGAGTATCCTCCGGCGCAACGGAACAAGTAGCTTGGAATACAACGCGACCTTCATCGTACTTTTCATTTACTTCATGGATGGTAATGCCACTTTCGGTTTCTTGGGCTTCAATAACCGCCCGATGTACATGCATCCCGTACATTCCAGCCCCTCCGTACTTAGGAAGCAATGCGGGATGAATGTTGATTATCCGGCCAGGGAATTGGTCAATTAGAGGGCTTGGCACGAGCCACAAAAAACCAGCGAGTACAATAGCATCTATTCCCATGTTTTGCAAAACCCTGCCCACGTGGTTATTTTCGTAAAACTGAGCCCGTGTGAGGACCTTTACGGGTACCCCATATTTATGGGCACGACTTATTACTCCCGCTTTCGCGTTGTTTGTACATATTGAGCTCACTTGAATTCGAGGGTGGCCCTGGAAATGTTTGATGATTTGTTCGGCATTGGAGCCACTACCAGAAGCAAAAATTGCCAGTTTAATTTTTTTCAAATTGCATATGTTTATACAAGTATCATGCTGATGATTCCAAGCAGCATAAACCACTTCAAATAAGTACTTAATCGCCGGAATTCCTTAATGGTATCCGCTTTTACTAATTTGTACAACATGTAAAAAGCAGGAATCATAAGTATCCCAAAATAATAATTGAGGAGGTAATTCCCCATAAGACCAGCGAGGTAAAATAATGTGAGGGCAAAGCAGAAAAACAACACATAAATAAAAGACTTGGTACGACGGATTCCCCATACCACGGGTAACGTCTGGAGCCCAAAACTGGCGTCTCCTTTCACATCCTCAATATCTTTGACGATTTCCCGAATTAAGGAAATAAAAAAGGCGAAGACTGCGTAAAAGTAAACCTTTTGCGCGTTGGTCTGATAATGAATACCCACTAAGGCAATGGCCAAACCACTCAGAATGGCTACGCTTAAATTTCCTACGAAGGGCATCCGCTTTAATTGATTGCTATATCCCCAGAGCCAAGTTGCGGCAATCAGATTGACAATACCAATCTTTAGGCTTACCAGCAATCCTGCCAGAATACCAGCAACATTCAACCCTGTATGAATGAACATCGCGGCCCTACGTTTAAGTATTTTGCCAACCACAACTTTTTGTGGTTTGTTTATATAATCAATTTTAACATCGTAATAATCATTAATAATATATCCGGCTGCCGCAATGATCATAGTGCCAAAGCTGATCAAGAACAATTTGTAATCCGTCAAGTAATCTTTAAAAGTGCTGGAAGGGCCGACCAAAAAGATGGCAGCGAGGTATTGGGAGAGCGCGATGATTACCAGGTTTGGCCAACGTACCAATTTTAGCAAACCTCTCACCGAAAGGCTCACCGGGTAGTTTCTTGTTTTGCGTTTAGCGGCCATGTCTCACTAAGAGTAGCGTTCTTTAAGGGTAATGTTCTTTGAGGTTTTCGCTTAGTAACTTATAGATCTTCTTAAAATCTGGTCGGTACTGTAACAATTTTAAATGTTTTTTTATCGTTTCATCATCTCCTCTGGCCGCAGGGCCGGTTTGAGATTCCATAGGTCCTATCGACAGTGCTTTGTTAATAGTCTCTACGATTAAAGGATGAAGTAGGCTGGCATCAATCTGGTGATCTTCCAGTATCTCATGAGATATACTGAGCATACGATTGCTAAAGTTACAAGCAAAGACCGCTGCCAAATGCATAACCTTTCTATCATCCGCATGAACAGAGTAGACCTCCTTACTAATGCTTTTCCCTAAAACCGTTAAGGTTTTTTCAGTGGAGCGGTGTTTGGCTTCAATACAAATTGGCACCTCTTTAAGATCAACGGCAACTCCTTTAGTAAAGGTTTGTAAAGGATAGAAAATTCCAATGTTTTCATGATCCTCTCCCAAGATCTCCATGGGTTGGGTTCCCGAAGTATGGGCTACAATGCCGTAAGCTGGAATACGTAAGGCGTTTGCAACTTCTTCAATATGGTCATCGGAAATAGCGACAACAAATATCTCAGCTTCCGAGCGTCTAAGATCCAAGCTGTTGACTACATTAGTATCATAAAGCTGTTTGGCCAATTCCCGACCATTTTGAATTCTGCGACTATATACATCTGTTATATAGTGACCTGCATCTTCAAAAGCCCTAGCTAGATGCCAGGCTACATTACCGGCGCCAATTACGGCAACCTTATAAAATTTTGACATGAGGATTCCACCGTTAGAGAATTATTCCACTCCTTTATCTCTAGAAAGTACAAACTCCCGGTACCTGCGGTTTATTGCTATTATAAATCCAAAAACCAAGAGCAACGTGCCCACCCATAGAATGTTAATTAAGGGTTTCTCAATAGCTTTGAGAATAACAAAATCCTTTTGAGTGGTATAGATATCAAAATTAAAACTGTTTGATTCCGGATTTATTTTAGAGAAGGCTATTCTAATTCCTAAATCATTCATGCCATCTGGAATTCTTCCAGCTCTTTGATCCTGAATGAGAAAAACCGGATTAAGTGTATATAAGGTATCGCCAGGGCCTGATACTTGTATTGTGGCCATTACTGCGACATCCTCAGGACCTAAAGTTATTCCATCCACTTCATCCACACGTGCCACACTTTGCAGACGAGCCACAAAATCATTTACGAAGAATTGCTCTCCTACTTTCACTGTAAGAGAATCACTATGGTCCCATTCCCTTTGATCTTCCTCGGTCATGAAGGGCGCATAGGATAAGTGTGTGTAAAGATCTTTGGTTAAAGCTCTTTTAATTCCAGGAGAGGCTACTTGGCCCATGGACGCATTTACTTGAATTCGTGGGAACAATTCAAATTCACGACCATTCTGCTGTTCATATAGTATTTTGAAATAGATGTTTTCCGGCAAGATTTCCAAAGTATCACCACTGGCAAACTTCACCTTGTCGTTGCGTTTAATATCTTCTAACGTGACCCAGTGAAAGGGGTCGTTGGTACTGGCAAGAATCTCTACAGGTACATATCCCGATAAACCTTTAGCTTCAATGTATCGGCCCTCGTATATTAATGCGTATTTATCCATATCCCGAGGCTCGTTCAGGAACAAGATCACATTTTTCAAATTCACCTCATCATCCAATTCCCGGGATATCAGTAGGCCGGAGTTATTAAGCGATATGACTTTGGAATATCCTGAAGAAAACATAATGCCGATTAACATCATGGAAATCCCAATATGAGCCACTGATCCTCCGGAAAGATGCCAACTTTTCTTTTTTAAACCCCAGAGTATTTTGCCATTGGCAACTATCGCATAAGTGCCACTAATTAGCAGTAAAATGTAGGGGAAGTTCGTAATCTGTGTAGTGATAAGCACGACAGTAACGATCACCATGGTAATTAAAATGGGCGCTAAAAGGGCTTGTCTTAATTGACCCATGTCCATTTTCTTCCACCAAAAGAATTGACCGGTACCGGATAGAATTGCTACAGCTACCCCAAACCAAAGTTGAATCCTTGAATAATAAGCGATTTGATCTCCTGGTACTGCCATGTTCAAATCGAAACCGAAGAACCGCCCTATATTATTAAAAACTGGATACGAAGTGGGCAGGATCACTTGAAGCCCCATTAGGCATAATGTGGCCGCTCCCATAAAGATCCAGAATTCTCGACTGTAGGTTGCGATGTCCTTTTCACTTGATGGAATGTCCTTCCATCGTTTTACCATTAAGTAAACAGGCAATGCTACGAATACGAATAGATACAGTAGTAATTGCTTATCTAAACCTGAGGCGGTAAAAGAATGCACTGACGACTCACCCAACACCCCACTTCTGGTAAGAAATGTGGAATATATTATCATCACAAAAGTGCCCACAACTAAGATAACAGAGGTCTTAAGGGCTGTGTTACTATTGCGATAGGTAATCATCGTATGATAAGATGCTACTAGAATAAGCCAAGGAACATAGATGGCGTTTTCTACAGGGTCCCAGTTCCAGTATCCTCCAAAGTTGAGCGTTTCATAGGCCCAATATGCTCCCATCAATATCCCTACTCCCAAAACCATTGCTGAGAACAGGGCCCAAGGAAGCGCGGGCCTGATCCATTCCTTAACTTTACCTGTCCATAAGCCAGCCATGCAGTAAGCAAAAGGAACCACGGTGGTGGCAAAGCCTAAAAACAAAGTAGGCGGATGAATGACCATCCAATAGTTCTGCAATAATGGATTAAGACCATTTCCATCTTCAGGAACAAAGTCCGGGTTTAGTTGAAAAACCGGAGCGTCTAACATAGCATCACGCAGGAGGATAAAAGGTGTGCTACCAATTTTTATATTAAATACCACAACTCCCAAGATCATAGAAGCTAGAAAAGCTTGCACCAAAGTGAATATGCTCATCACCGGGGCCTTCCATACTTTATTCGTGTTTAGCAGAACAATGCCCAATATGACATGCCAGAATATCCACAGTAAAAAGCTTCCTTCCTGCCCCTCCCAAAAGCAGGAAATCATGTAATAAATAGGCAGGTGTAAAGAGCTATGACTCCAGGCGTAATGATACTCAAAATAGTGATTGTGTATGATTACAAACAGGCACGTGACTATGGAGAACACGGACAGTGCATGGATATAGAAAACAGCCTGAGCGTATTTGAGCCAACCCTTTTTTTCAAGATCAGATGCAGATACTGCTTTATAAAAGGCGTAAGAAGCTACTAACGCCGAAACAAATGCCAGAATGATAGAGAACTGACCTATATTACCAATGATTGATCTCAACATGATATTGTAGTGGACAGAAGGATCAATTGGAAGATATTTTTATTTCTTCTTCTTGGTATTTGGATGGACATTTAAGAAGAATCTTGTCCGCAACGAATGTTTCTTGATGATAGGAACCAATGACTACTACCTGTTCTGAGCGTAAAAAATCCACAGGCATGGGTTCAGCATAAAATACTTTTTGCTCTTTTGCTTCTGCATCCAACATGGTAAACGAAAACGACAAGCGGTCCTTACCGGTTTCGATTCCCGACACACTACCGTCTGTAGCCTTTTTGAGTGTACCCACCACATG
>JAJCYK010000450.1 GCA_029262935.1 Cytophagales bacterium
CATGGACACCTGTGAGTTGCCCACCGACCGTCACCTGCAAAAGTTATCTTACGGCCAGAAGAAGAAATTTCTTATCACATTTGCCATGGCCACCAAGTCCAAAATATTACTATTGGATGAACCTACCAACGGCTTGGACATTCCCAGTAAGGCTATATTCAGGCAGATACTAGCAGGTTCGTTGCAAGAGGATCAAACGGTAATCATTTCTACCCACCAAGTTCGAGACATTGAAGCATTGATAGACAATATTGTGTTGTTGGACAATGGCAAAATAATCATGCAACAAGAGATGCATGAGATTGCTTCTCGTCTGGAGTTTTCCCAGAGAACTACTATGGATGATCCAGATGTACTATACGGAGAGATGGTACCTGGAGGTTATAAGGTAATATCAAAACAATTAGATGGAGGCTCAGCTATTGACTTGGAGCTCTTGTTTAACGCCGTGGCCAGCGGTAAAATCACTTTAGATAATTAACAAATTATGAGTGCAATAAGTACAAAACGATTGGGATTGCTAACTCGCCAATACTGGGTATACAATAAGAAATTGATCTTGTTATCCTTGGGAGGGTTCACCACGGGTCTGTTTGTTTTTCTCTATGGTGTCCATACCATTACTAATTTTACTCCTTGGCGATGGAATGAAGGCTTCGCCTTGTTTGCATTCTTGTTTACCATTTTGTCTGTAGCCTATGCTGGTTTCGCTTTTCCGGGTTTGAGGACCAAGGAAAAGGCACACAGCTATCTGATGGTACCAGCCACAATCAGCGAAAAATATCTTTTCGAATTCTTAAATCGAATTATACTGTTCCTGATAGTGATGCCGCTCTTATACTGGCTGGTATATAATTTGGAAGGTTATTGGGCCCGGATGTTGCATCCTGAATTTGGATTTGCAGGTTTCTCTTATTTTCAAAAAGAAGCTTTGGGTAACCCGTGGCTTAAGGTAATGAGTATGTTTCAGGGATTACTACTTTTAACCGCACCGTTTTTAGGGGCAGTTGTATACCGCAGGTATCCTATTGTCAAGACGTTTTTGTGGGCCATATTGATCTCCGTGGTGCATATGATACTTGCTTATATTTGGCAGCGTAATTTTCACGGAGGGTTCGAGAGTTTGAATAACAGCATGATTCTTCCAGCCTTATATATGGTACTCATTAATATCGGGGTACTCACATTGAGTTATTTTAAGCTAAAGGCCAAACAAGTTTAAAAATGGAATCTAAAGGCGACCGTAGCATTTTCTTACAAATTGCGGATACCATAATTGAAGGTATCCTGAACGGAATCTATCAACCCGGCGAAAAAATTCCCTCAGTGCGGGAGTTAGCACTCTCTGTGGGCGTAAACCCCAATACCATCATGCGTACCTATACGGAATTACAAGAGCAAAAAATCATTGATAATAAAAGAGGAGTGGGGTTCTTCGTAAGTGATCAAGCCAAAGCATTATTACTAGACAGCAAGAAAAAGACCTTCTTTGAAAGCATATTGCCTAATCTGGTAAACGAAGCAAAATTGTTGGGTATCAGTTCAGGTGAACTAAAAGCATTTTTCGATCAATTAGAGGGTTGATTGCTTACTCTGTTAATACCTGTTGTATCTGACGCCAATTAACCAGGACAATTTCTTCTGCTTTCAGTAGCTGGCTAAACTCTTTGCTGGTTACATAATCCAAGTCGCGTTGCCTCCAAGCAGCATGCCAACCCTCAAATCCTACCGTCATCGCTTGTGTTTCACGATCATCGTAGGCCAGATGAATGATGATTTCGTGTAATCCTGGTGCCAAATTTTTTATATGTTTGTTATACTCCAATGCCCAATCAGTACCCGGTGTTGTGGCTGGAATACCGTAAATGCTAGTCAGGCCGTAGTCCAGTTTTGGGCCCACAACACCTGCAGGTAGTCGGGCAGCACTATACATGGCCGGGATTCCATATTCCTTGCTAAGCCTAAACAACAGACTGATAAGCTCAGGGGTTTGGTAAAGCACGCCCATATGACTGTCCAGGTGGCTTGGTTTCAACCCAGAGCTCAACGCCCGATCTATTTGCGCCCTTAATTCTATTTCAATTTCTTTAATTTTACCGTATTTAACGACATCTGTGGTGTTGTCATAGAGATACCCTTTGCCGTTTAACAGGGAAGGAATTTCGCTCTTTTCCGCTACTCCGTCCCAATTATAGTATTTCCATTCGTTAGTTAAAGTCAAATGTAAGCCGTAATCATGCTGGGGGTGTTCTAAAAAGTATTGGGCAATTTCATCAAACCAGGGACATGGCACCATGATACTTCCAGAGGTGATGGCTTGCTTTTCGTAGGCGATTATAGTAGCAGCGTTTACAGAATGTGCTACTCCCATATCATCTGCATGTACAATAAGCATTTTTGCATTGTTGGGGTGACCCATGCGCTCCGCCAAGTTCTGCCCGTAAGAGAGCGCTGAGGTAAATAGAAATGAAATTAGCAAGCAAGGTAGTCTCATGAATATTAGGAAAAGTCTGATAGAAGTTACAAAATTCTTAGAATTTACCTGGAGTGGGCCTATTGAATCAGCATGTACTAACTTAAAAAAAGGGCTGCTGGAATAAACCAACAGCCCTTTTCTATTTGCTAAACTAATAAATTAAAACCCTCCCATGATGCCATCGTCATCTTGACTTTCGCTATCGTTTACTGGAAAGAAGTTACCAGAAGGAATGGATTCAGGTACATAACGAACCAGGTTATTGTCATACAATCCATCTTCAATAAATGCGGTAAGTTGATCTATTTCTTCAGGTGTTAAATTCAACGCTACAAATTCAGAGGCTAATTGCGAAGTGGGAACTTCGATATTCTGAGGTATCGCTGCGTTTTTATATTGAATTATTTGTCTCACCGAAGTGAAGTTACCTCCATGTCCTAAGAAATTAACGTCTTTTAAGTTGTACAGTTGAGGAACTTTAAACTTGTAATTGTCATCTGCATTCTTCGTAAATCCACCTCGACCTAACCTCTCGTTCTTGGGACCGTCCGTGTTAAAGGTATTGGCACCTTTTAACTCATTCATGCCAATGGCTTCGAATTGCATGGAGTTTAAAGCAGGCCCTGTATGACATGAAGTACAACCGGCTTTTCCGAAGAATAGTATGGCTCCTTGCTTCTGCTCATCAGTAAGGGCGGTGGTTTCACCTTTTAAGTATCGTTGAAATGGTGCTTCTGTTGGGAGTAAAGTACGCTCATATGCAGCAATAGCTAAACCTGTAAGCTGCTTAAGCGTTTCGTCATCCTTGTTATAAGTCCCATATACTGCATCAAACTGTGCCTTATACTCTGGATACCCATCTAAGAATGCTTCGTTAATCTTTTGACGGTGTACAGCAAACCCCGCAATAGCTTGAGTTTCCACACCTTGAAAACCTAAATTGTTAACGGCGATTGGTGTACCAGGAGTCCAATTTGCTTCAGTCCCAGCATTGGTACCGGTGGCACCAAACTGTCCATTCCAAAGCATGACGTCCTGATAGGCAGTATTCATGGCTGTTGGAGTACGTATAGGTTGAACGTCCAGTGAATCTGTCCAAGTGATATACTCAGGATTCAAAATACGCGATTCGCCTATCGTTCCAAAACCAACGCCCCCTTCACTTATGCCTTGCTTCAATCCGGCTTGGAATCCGGCAGCAACGTGATGGCAACTAGCACAGGAATAGGTCCCTTCGCTTCCTACACCAGGTATTCTTGGATTACCTCCCAAAGCAGTTTCATGGTATAGTTGTTTACCTAAATTCACCTTATCAGCGGATAAAGCATTGTTAGGGTCTTGCGGGATATTGGCATAATCATCACTGGCGGGCAGCGTATAAAAATCCAAATCATCAATTAACGACTGTAACTCATCATCTAGAGTTGGCGGAGTAACACCGGGACCTTCATCGTCACTGCTACAACTAATAAGAAAAAAGGCGCATCCCGCAATTAAGGTTAGGAAATATCGAGTCTTCATAATTATTCAAATAAATAATAGTATTATATCTATGTATTTTGCTAAAATATGGAATCTTTATGTCAGTTCCAAGACATTTTAAATTATCTAAGAAAATACTGCACTTAAACAAGTATTGTCAGTATAGTGACAAATCAAGAGCGCCCTACTGTATACCCTGAGTCAGAAAAAAGTAACCTACTACTTTGGAAATTTGAATATTTTGAAGTCAACCAAGGCCATTTGGAACTCATTCTCCCAAACAGATAGTATTCTTCTCATTTGATTACAATTCCTAATTGTATAGAATTTCCCACCCTGAGGCTTTCAAGAAATTGTATTGTTCCTAGAT
>JAJCYK010000451.1 GCA_029262935.1 Cytophagales bacterium
AGTTTTCGTAACCTGGATTCATCACGAATTGATCATCCGATTCGATCCAGTGATGATATAGTACCTTTATGAAATGAGGGAGTTTGTCCGAGTAAGATGCTAATAGCGCGCTATAAGTGGGCAAAGTATTGGTAATTTCAATACTTCCAGCGGCTTGTAACAACTCCCATATGCCAGCTACATGCAAGTCCAAAGCTTCACGGGTTCCTATTAAACCTCCCTCAAAAGCAAACGATATAAAACCAAGTTTTTGGAAGTATTTAAGCATTGTTCCCTGCAAATACTCGTCCAAATCAACCACTATAGGTTGGCGCAGTGATCGCACGATAGGATGTGCAGCCTCATCTTGAGGGATCACCACAAAATTCCCTTTTGCAGAACTTGTCGTGTGCAGGTCCATAAGAATCTTTGGACTATGATCGCCTTGCTTACTGTATAATTCTATTAGATCTATTAAATCGAGCAGCTCTTGATCTTCTGCATACTGGGGTCCATTTGTTTGTACCCCTTGCACATATTCTGTGGTCCAGCAACGATTTAAATCATGATAGATATATCTGGAACCCTTTTCTAAAGCTTGCAGATTTCCCGCTAAACCCAAAAGCGTGCCGTTGATTTTTATTTGTTGCTCTTTTATACTTTCAAAGACTTTATTAATAGCTTTCACACCTGCTGCCTCATTCCCGTGCAACCCCCCTATCAATACAGCCAATGGTCCTGGTTTTTCCCCTTCAATAACGCCTAATACACGATTCATTTATGCTATTAACTTTTTTACTGCTTGTTATCCGAAGTGTATGGAATCCACGATCCTTCCTACTCCCTTTATAGCCTCTAATTTAGGATTTTTTCATACAGGGTTACAACATTCGCCATCAATTATATACAGTATAAAGCATAACTAAATTCTTTCTCCATGGAAGTCCAAGAAAGCCTGCCATTTGCTTATATTTGCCGCATAATACAGTTCTACTATGCAAGACTTTATAGCCGAAATGAAATGGCGAGGCATGATTCACGATATCATGCCAGGGACCGAAGAACAATTCCGTAAAGAATTAACCTCTGCTTATATTGGGTTTGACCCCACCGCAGACTCCCTACATATTGGTAATCTCGTACAAATAATGTCCTTGGTACACTTGCAGCGAAGTGGTCATAAGCCTTATGCTTTGGTAGGCGGCGCTACTGGAATGGTTGGAGATCCATCTGGAAAATCTGCGGAGCGCCAATTACTGAGTGAAGAGGTATTGAAGCATAATGAATTTTGCATAAAGGAACAACTTAGTAGTTTTTTAGATTTTAACTCCGGTAATAATGCTGCTGAAATGGTTAATAATTACCAGTGGTTCAAAGACATTGGCTTCATTGAGTTTTTACGAGAAGTTGGCAAACACATTACAGTAAGTTATATGACTGCCAAGGATTCTGTTAAATCCAGATTAGAAACAGGGCTGTCTTTTACGGAATTCTCCTACCAGTTGATGCAAGGATTTGATTTCTATTGGTTATACACGGAAAAAGGGGTAAAACTTCAAATGGGCGGTTCAGATCAATGGGGGAACATCGTTACTGGTACGGAATTAATTCGTCGGAAGGCAGGTGGAGAAGCTTATGCGTTGACTACTCCTTTAGTTACTAAATCAGATGGATCAAAGTTTGGTAAGACCGAACAAGGTAATGTGTGGCTAGACCCTAAAAGGACTTCGCCTTACCAATTCTACCAATTTTGGCTTAATTGTGCAGATGACGATGCCCAAAAACTAATTCGGATATTCTCATTACACGGTCAGGAACACATTGAGCAATTGGTTGGCGAACACTCAGAAAATCCCCATCTGCGCTTGTTACAGAAAAGCCTGGCCGAGGAAATCACTACCCGGGTCCATTCTGCAGAGGATTATGAAAAGGCTGTACGAGTGTCTCAAATATTGTTTGGAAAATCTACTTCTGAGCAATTAAGAGAAATTGATGAAGACATGCTTTTGACCGTTTTTGAAGGCGTTCCACAAGTAAATATCAATAGGTCGGTATTGAGGTCTGGGATAAATGTGACCGATTTCCTATCGGAAACGACAGGCGGAGCTATCTTTCCTTCTAAGGGGGAAGCCCGTCGAATGATTGCTGGCGGTGGTGTAAGCATCAACAAAACCAAACTGGCAGATGCTGATCAATCTATAGATTTCGAATTGCTGCAAGACAAATATTTGTTAGTTCAAAAAGGCAAAAAGAACTACTTTTTAGTCAAGGCTGAGTAAAGGCTTAGTTGAACTCCACGGAGTAAATATTTACAGATTGCTGTTTTCCCTTTAAGCTAAAATTGCCAATATTCTTTCGAGCAATTCCTACCTGTTCTGGAAGCTTTTGGTGTAGCTTCTCAGAAATTAACACCTGTTGCTGATAAACGTTGCACTGATCTTGAATTCTTGCTGCAGTGTTTAGAGTATCACCATGAAAAGCAATTTCCCTCTTAATAGATCCTATTTCCGCAACAGTAACTTTTCCTAAATTTAATCCGGCTTTGAATTGAGGGCTTACACCATAATTGCTCTGATAGTGCTGCTTTCTTTTATTTAAATGGCCTTGGAAGTCTTGATAAGCTAATAAACAATTGCAATTTTTTAAACCATTGGGTAATTCCCAAGTTAATATGGCTTCATCGCCTACGTATTGATATACTTCGGCTTGACGTTGGCGCACTACAGACAGGTCTTGAAAACAATCTTGAAGCAATTGACTAAATTTGATGTGCCCCAGCTCTTCTGCTATGGTAGTAGACGAACGCAAATCCAAAAACATAAATATTCGCTGCTCTTCTAAGGGTTGATGGAATTTTCCCGTAATGAATTTCCATAAGTTTCCCGGACCAAATTTCTCGTTAATTTGACGACCAAAATTTAAAAGAAAACTAACAATTGTGGTATAAATCAATATGATTACTAA
>JAJCYK010000452.1 GCA_029262935.1 Cytophagales bacterium
CGCATTCGATATCTTTTTCTACAGCTCTTGAAAGAGCACAGACCACAGGATCAGAAACATTTTCAGCAATTGCCATTACAGAAGCGAAATCACCTGGGCTTGAAATCGGAAAGCCAGCTTCAATAACATCTACCCCTAGACCTTCCAGTGCTTTAGCGATGATTACCTTTTCTTTCTTATTCAATCCACAGCCTGGTACTTGCTCCCCATCCCTCAGTGTTGTATCGAAAATATTAACCTTTTGATCCATAATTTTTAGGGTTATGCATTAAATCAGTAGGGAATTTACCAGTGGGGACAGGGATATAAAAATCAAAAAACTGACATTTTACGAATCCTGAATACTCATTATTTGTTCAAATATTGCTTAAATTGCATTTTAAAGATATTTTGAGCTTAATTATTTACGATGTCTAATGACATAAGCAAAGGGTTATTTCATTTGATTAAAGGCCTTTCCCCTAGCGAAAAGCGTTATTTCCGGTTATTCGTTAGCAAGGAGGGCAAGTCTCAACACAAGAAATTCCTAAGACTTTTCGAAGTGATGGAGGTGCAAAAGGTGTATTCTGAGGAAGCTATTCTTCAGGCGGAGCCTACTTTAAAACCCTCGCAAATGTCTAATTTAAAAGCCCATCTTTACAAACGAATTTTACAAAGCCTCAGATCATTTGAAAGCAGTAGTGTAAGGGATATCCAAATCCGAGAATTAATCGATTATGCTCAAATTCTATACAATCGCAGCCTGTACGGGCAATGTGTACGGGCCTTACAAAAAGCTAAAAAACTTGCGGACAAACATGATAATTTGGAGATGCTACTGGAAATCTTCAAATGGGAAAAGTTGGTTTTAAGTCAAACTGTAGGCAAGGGTAACCAGAAAAGAGTAAACGCTATCATTGATCAAGTGCGGGATGTAAACAACCGGATCAATAACATCAATTCTTTTTCGAACATTTCGGTAAAGCTCAATGCACTGTATTTAAGAAAAGGGTTTATTAGAAATCAGAAAGATTACGACAAAGTTCATGCAATCTTTCAAGAAGGACTCCCGGAGTATGACGAGGATTTGCTAAGCTTTTATGAAAAACTTCATCTCTACAACTTGTTTGTAGATTATTATTTTTTCATTCAAGACTTTAGACAAGGCTGTCAATATGCCCAAAAATGGGTGAATTTAATTGAGGAAAGTCAACGCATCCCTGATTACCTGGATAATTACTTAAAAGGGCTGAACCAATTGATGATAGCTGAGTACAAACTGATGCGCTATGAAGAATTTGTGAATAATCATCGGCGTATGAAGAATTTACCTTTTCAACCTGGCGTAGACTTAGACGCAAACATTCAACTGAAACTACAAAAGTACACCTACTCTCATTTGTTCAATAAATACTTCATGGTCGGTGATTTTGACATTGGGGTTATGTTAATGGGCAAGATCAAACCGGCACTAGAACAATTTATTGATCATTTGGACAAGCACTCTCGGTTAATCATGTATTATAAAATTGCTTGCTTATATTTTGGTAGCAGTGACTTTAGCGAATCCATAAAGTGGCTGAACCGGGTAATAAATACAGAAAGTGAAGATATTAGGGAGGATGTCCACAGTTTTGCACGAATCCTAAACCTAGTCTGCCACTTCGAACTAGGACACATGGATGTTATTCCTTATTACCTAAGATCAACGTATCGCTATTTGTCTAAAAAGGATGATTTAGGGCAATTTCAGAAATACATTTTACGATTTATCAAGCGCCTTGAAGGGAGCATGACGGAAAAGATACTAATCGAGCAATTTAAAAAATTGAGGTTGCAACTGTTGAGTTTGGTGGAGAGCCCATTTGAAAAAAGAGCGTTTATTTACTTTGATATCATTTCTTGGTTGGAGAGCAAAATTCAGGGGGAAAAAGTAGGGACTATTATCAAAGAAAAGGCCTTGAAAGTAATTGGAAAGTCCAGAGCCGCCTAGTAAATCACGGCGATCAAATAGCCCGTTGACTAGAACCCAATGATAAAAATATCGTCTAATTGTTTGGAAGATCGATTGATAATTAATTATTATTGTAATTAGTAATCGAAAAAAATGAATCAATATATAAATACATTTTATTTTTACTTTTTTGGCCCTAAGCCGGGATTGAAGAGGTAATGTATTGAAAAATAAATACTTAAAACCTTAAAAGTCCCGGATCTTCCGGGACTTTTTTTTGCTTATGGGTAAAAAACTAAATATCGCAATCCAAGGAGCCCCTGCCTCTTTTCATCATCAGGCAGCGGCGGAATACTTCCAGGATGAAATATCCATTATGGAATGTAGAAGTTTTGTACAAGTATGTGAGGCTCTTCAAAAAGGGCAAGTCAATAACGCGGTGATGGCCATAGAAAATACGTTCACAGGTAGCATACTTCCCAACTATGGACTGCTACAAGATTACCCCTTGCATATCATTGGGGAACATTACTTACGCATTGAACAAAACCTTATGGCCCTTCCAGGTCAACAACTGGATGACATAAGTTTCGTCCACTCCCACCCCATTGCCCTAAACCAATGTAATTGGTACTTGGAACAACATCCGAAAATAATTGCCATAGAGAAAGACGATACCGCCGGCAGCGCTCGGGAAATTGTCGAGAAAGGTTTGACTGGAGTGGCCGCTATTGCAGGAAGGCAGGCTGCTGCGTTGTATGGGCTAGAAGTACTGGCCAGGGACATTGAAAACTTAAAGCAAAATCAAACTCGGTTCTTAGTGCTCAGCGCTGATGGTAAAGAAAATGTCCTCACCCCTAACAAAGCCTCTATCTGCCTGGAAGCCGCGCATAAGGTGGGTTCCTTGATGGATGTATTGCAAATATTTCATCAGTTTCACATTAACATTACAAAGATTCAATCTGTGCCAATTATCGGAAAACCTTATCAATATCAGTTTCATCTGGATGTCGAATGGGGTCCTGAAACGAGCTTGGATCTGATAAAAGAGGGATTAGAAGAGGTAACATTTTCCCACAGAGTTTTGGGAAGTTATAATAAAGGAATAAAAACTAATGATTATACCGGTAGCCGAAAAGCTTCAGCAAGTAGAGGAGTATTACTTTTCTAAAAAGCTGCAAGAAATAAGAAGTATGAATGCCCGAGGCCTTGATGTAATTAATCTAGGTATTGGCAGCCCTGATCTGGGTCCTTCCTCAGCAGTGGTTAATTCTTTGGCTGATTCAGCTAGTAAAGAAGGGAACCACGGGTATCAACCCTATCGGGGTACTGCTGCTCTTAGAATGGCTATGGCCCAATGGTACCAAAATGTATTTGGAATTAATCTTGATGCTGACCATCAGGTATTGCCCTTGATGGGGTCAAAGGAAGGTATATTTCATATTTCGATGGCGTTTCTTAACCCTGGCGATGAAGTGTTGGTTCCGAATCCGGGATACCCAGGATACGCTGGCACGACCAAGTTGGTGGGTGCTGAGCCTATCTTTTACCCTCTAGATCCGCTTAACAATTGGCAACCGTCGTGGGAGTTTTTAGAAAGATTAAATACCGATAATGTTAAAATCATGTGGATTAATTACCCACATATGCCCACTGGGGCACTGGCGCAGGTGGCAACGTTTGAAAGACTGATTGATTGGACTAAGGAGCGAGGCATTTTATTATGTCACGATAACCCCTACAGCTTAATACTAAATCCAGAAGCACCTCTCAGTTTACATAGCATCACGGGCTCCATGGATCATTGCCTGGAATTAAACTCCTTGAGTAAGGGGCATCATATGGCGGGTTGGCGTGTGGGCATGGCCATTGGGCAAACTGAATACATAGATGCCATTGTTCGAGTAAAAAGCAACATCGATAGTGGCATGTTTCGGGGGTTGCAAGATGCCGCTACCACGGCGTTGGCCCCGAATGGTGACTGGCACAATACTCAGAACAACATTTATAAAAAAAGAAAGAAATTGGTTGAATCCTTAATGGATTTGCTTGGATGTGACTATAACCAAAATACTGCAGGCTTATTTGTTTGGGCAAAGGTACCAGATGAAATATCAGATACAGCAGGATTTACAGATCAAATATTATATGACGCCAAGGTATTCGTAGTACCTGGTCAAGTGTTTGGTGAATCAGGGTCTCGCTACGTAAGAGCTTCTCTTTGCGTGAATGAAGGTCGTATAAATGAGGCCATAAATCGAATAAAAGAACTTAAAATATCCATATCATGACTAACTTAAAAATGAACCTTAAACCTTTAGATCAATGGGGTGTGACTGATAATTTTCCTTTGATTATCAGTGGACCCTGTAGCGCGGAAACCCCTGAGCAAGTAATGCAGACCGCAAAGGCTTTGGTAGAGAAAAACCCTCAAGTAAAAGTGTTTCGTGCAGGCATTTGGAAACCACGAACCCGACCAAATAGCTTTGAAGGCATCGGCATAGAAGCTTTGGGTTGGCTACAAGATGTTAAGAAAGAAACGGGCTTGCTTACTTCAGTGGAAGTGGCAAATGCCAATCATGTATATGAAGCTTTAAAACACGGAGTGGATATACTCTGGGTAGGTGCACGTACCACAGTAAACCCATTTAGCGTCCAAGATATTGCTGATGCCATGAAAGGGGTTGATGTTCCAGTTATGGTTAAAAATCCCATCAATCCAGATTTGCAATTGTGGTTAGGTGCCATTGAACGCATACATCAAGCTGGAATTACCCGACTAGGGGCGATTCATCGAGGATTCTCAAGCGGGCAAAACGGGCGTTTTAGAAATGCGCCTCGATGGAGATTGCCCATTGAGCTGAAACGATTACTGCCAGACCTTCCTATGATTTGTGATCCCAGCCATATCTGTGGAAACCGGGATATGTTGCAAGAAGTTTCACAAAAAGCTCTTGATTTAGCTATGGATGGTCTTATGTTGGAGTCACATCCTAATCCTGATGAGGCTTGGAGTGATAAAAACCAACAAGTCACACCCGACGCACTGGCAGAAATTCTGGAAAGCCTAAATTTGCGCAAGCCTGAAGGAGATGCTATAGGTACTGTAGACTTTCTTAGCTTGCATCGAGATGAAATCGATTTGATCGATATGGAGATTCTTGACACCATTGCCCGAAGAGCGAAAGTTGTTAAAAAGATTGCGGAGCATAAGAAGGAGCATAAAATGACCATTCTTCAAGTAAACCGTTGGGACGAATTGTTGAAGGACCGATTGGCTATGGCTAAAAAGTTAGGGCTTGATGATAAATTCTCCAAAGAGTTATATCAGCAGATTCACTTGATGTCTATCAGGATCCAAACTGCGGTAATGAATGCCGAGAAAGAAACTTGAAGAAGTATAAATTGCATGACACCTGAGGGACCCATTGAATTCAGGCCTTGACCAAAACTCAGGCAGAACTTCTTCCTGAAATGATGTATTGGGCACTGTTTGTGGCTCCTGGTAAGAAGCCTCTTGCCAAATCTGTCATTTGGGAGTCGCAGCTGTTGCACTACCATGCATCATGGGGGAAGGTCGATGATGTGGGAGTGGTGGCTAAAAAAGGAGATGCTCCTATTGGAGCTGCTTGGTGTCGTACTTTTCCGAAGGACCTTCCTGGGTATGGGTTCGTAAGTGAAGATACTCCCGAGATGGTAATTGCCCTTAAGGAAGGTTACCGCAACCAAGGGACAGGTACATATTTGTTAAACACTTTATTTAGTACGTTAAGAAAACGAGGTGGTCACAGCCTTAGTCTAAGTGTTCATAAGTTGAATCCAGCCATACGATTATATAGAAGATTAGGATTCGAAGTTTACTCTCATGCAGGCGACGCGTATACCATGGTAAAAAGGCTATAAAACTTATGTATTTGCTACAGTGATGGCCTTCAGTTGCTCCATCATACTCAAGGTGTCCCAAACCACTTGCTGATCGGTTATTTTTCCGGCTTGTAACCTCATAATGCTAATGCCGTTGATACTTATTCTCCTGCCCGTAGGTTGTACACCCATCAATGGGCCTTGGTGCGTGCCTTTAAAAACAAAGCGTACTACAATTTGATTATTCTCACCTAAGATGTCGGCTATCTTTAAATTACAGTCCGGGAAGGCATCTACATAGGCGTGGTAGATTTTACTATATCCCTCTGGACCATACAGCATACCGCCAGGAGTGCTGGTGGCAAAATCTTCAGAGAAATACGTTTCAATCAGCTGAGGCTGCTTTAAGTTCCAAACCTCCTCAACCAGCCGTTCAACCACGGCTTTGTTTTGAATTATTATGGGGTTCATATTTAGTTTAGGTAAAAAATGGTTGGACCTAAAACAGTCCGTACTGAGTCCTTGGATCAAAAAATAGTACAATTTAGCTCAAAATCAAAATATTCATGATTCTCTGCCACTTGACCGTCTTTATCTCAAAGATTTATTCTACTATCTTGCGGTATGGCCCATTCAAGTTCAAAATCAATCTTCTTGGCGATAGCCTTGCTAGTAGGGTGCACAAAACAGGAGGTTCCTCCACTTCCTGTTGCTGCTTTAGAACATTTAATTGTCGTACTAGGGGTGGCACAGGATGCAGGGTTTCCTCAAGCCGGATGCGATAAAGATTGTTGCTTGGATGCTTGGAAAGAACCCCACAATAGAAAAATGGTTAGTTCTTTAGCCGTCTTGGATTTGAAGTCCAACCGTCATTGGATACTTGATGCAACTCCTGATTTCAAACATCAATCGCATCTAATTGCCAATAAATGGGGCACCAAACTGGCTGGTATTTTTCTGACACATGCACATATTGGACATTATACTGGTTTAATGCAACTGGGACGTGAAGTCATGGGTGAGGACAGCATTCCGGTCTATGCCATGCCTCGGATGACAAATTTTCTACAGCAAAATGGTCCTTGGGACCAGTTGGTAGCATTGGGGAATATTGAGTTAAGATCCCTCAATTCAGATAGTGCTGTGATGGTAAGTGACTCGATATCCATAACTCCGGTACTGGTGCCTCATCGGGACGAGTATAGTGAAACCGTGGGATATTACGTACAAGGACCTACACAAAAAGCTTTGTTTATTCCA
>JAJCYK010000453.1 GCA_029262935.1 Cytophagales bacterium
CAACAACCCTAGATTTCGATCACAAATCCTCACTCATTTTTGCCCGAAGACTTTGGTATACGGAATAATTAGTGATACATTAAAAGTTCCTAAAAAGTAAAGCATGCGGAAATTTTGGAAATGGGTTAAGTACATCGGAGGCACGTTAATCTTACTGGGATTGGGTTCCTACGTTGTATTTCAGGTTTACTTTTGGGTGCTGAATAAAAAAGCAAAGGGCAAATTAGAAGAAAAGTCCATCCTTTCTTACCAAGGTTACACCTTCAGAGATCTCAACAACAACGGCACTTTGGATGCCTATGAAGACGCACGTCAAGCAGTAGACATAAGAATCAATGATTTGCTGGGGCAGATGACTCTGAAGGATAAAGTAGGTATGCTTTGGCATCCCCCCATTGGTGTGGGCCGGAAGGGTAAGGTGTTGTCTAAACCCGAATTGATGAACCCCGCCTCTTCTTACGACGCGATAATTAATCAAAAAATCAGGCACTTTAATCTCTTTAGTATTCCTAAGTCCAAGTTTCTAGCCACGTGGTACAACGCCATTCAAAAAATTGCGGAGCAAGATAAGCTGGGAATCCCCATTACTATTAGCTCCGATCCGCGTCATGGAATAAATAACTTCCTTGGTAATGACCTGCTGGGCGGAGATTTTTCAAAATGGCCAGAACCCATTGGTTTAGCAGCTATTGGGGACAGTATTTTCACGGTAAAATTTGGAGAAATCGCCAGTAAAGAGCTTAGAGCGGTTGGGATTCGCACCGCCTTGCATCCCATGGCTGACCTAGCTACAGAGCCCAGGTGGGCCCGAATTAATGGTACTTTTGGGGAAGATGCCACATTGGCGTCTATGTTAACAGGAGCCTATATCAAAGGCTTCCAGGGCGCGCAACTAGGGCCTACCAGTGTCGCTTGCATGACGAAGCATTGGCCTGGTGGAGGACCCCAAAAAGAAGGCAATGATGCGCATTTCTCTTATGGCAAAGACCAAGCTTATCCCGGAAACAATTTTGACTACCACCTCCAACCTTTTGCCGCAGCTCTGAAAGCCGGTACGGCTATGATCATGCCTTATTATGGCATTCCAGAGGGTCAAACCTCCGAAGAGGTGGGTATGAGCTTCAATAAAGAAATTATCCAAGACTTACTTCGCTCTCAGTACAATTACGACGGTATTGTATGTACCGATTGGGGTATCTTAGAGGGTTTTTCCATCGCAGGTATGGAAGTTGTTGGTGCCAAACATTGGGGAGTAGAATCATTGACCGTCGAGCAGAAAATTGAGAAATCTTTAGATGCTGGAGTGGATCAATTTGGTGGTAACGCCAACATAAAGGAACTTTTGAACCTCATCGATCAGGGTATGATTACCGAGCAGCGTCTCGACCAATCGGTTCGCAGGTTGCTAAGAGCGAAATTTCAATTAGGTCTTTTCGACAACCCCTACATAGATGCTGAACTTGCTGACGAAATTGTGGGCAATGCAGACCATCAGAAATTGGCGGACATTGCTCAACGCAAGTCCTTGGTTTTACTGAAAAACACTACATTAAAGCCTGGAAATAAAATACTTCCCTTAAAACCTGGCCTACAGCTGTATGTAGAAAACATCACAGGTAAATCTGCCAGTAAGTATGGCCATGTGGTAGAATCCCCGGACCTTGCGGATGTTGCCATATTAAGAATTCAAACACCCTGGGAGGCTCGCAATAGCAATATTGTTGAACGGTTTTTTCATCAAGGGGCTCTGGACTTTGGCCAGCAGGAGCAGATTCGATTGTTGAAAATAATGGAGACCACTCCCACCATAATCTGTGTCTATATGGATCGACCTCCAGTGATGGCCGAACTTAACAAATCGGCCTATGCAGTGTTGGCGGACTTTGGTTGTCATGATGAAGCGGTACTTGATGTAATCTTCGGACGGTTTAAACCGCAAGGGCATTTGCCTTTTGAAATTCCCAGTTCTATGGAAGCGGTACTAGCACAAAAAGAAGACGTTCCTTACGATTCTAGCAACCCGTTGTATAAATTTGGTTTTGGCTTAACCTTTTAGAATTTTAAAAAATACTATCATGAATAAATTGGTATTGGTGCTGTGTACAGTGCTTATCATTGGTTGCAAAAATCAGAAATCTGAACCATATACTTCTCAGGATTTGTCCGTCAAATGGACGGTAGTGAAAAATCTTGGGGGAACCTACGAAAGCACCTGGGAACTGACAAATACCGGAAACCGGCCCTTTACCGAAGGATGGGCGCTTTATTACAATCAAGTAGCTGGAGTGCCTGTTGCTGAGACCCTACCCCAACAGGTAGTTGTTACTCAAATCATGGGCACCTTCTATAGCATCACCCCTACCGAAGGGTTTAAACTGGATCCCAACCAAACCCTTAGCTTTAGCTATGAATGCGGGGGAGCAGCCATTAAAATAACTGATGCACCTTCCGGGTTATATATGGTATTTGACAATAACCCCACCCCTGAGGTCGTCGAAAATTACACTATAGGAGATTTCCATGACCCTCAACAAATTAACCGCTCTGATGTAGATCGTGTACCTATTCCCACAGCCACTTATCGCTACGAGGCAAATGCTAGTATGCAAAAATTGGATGATAGTCAATATCCTCAAATTATTCCTTCCCCGGTCCATCTTGAAGCGCTGACAACCAACTATCAATTACCGCATGAGGTTCTGGTAGGTTATCAGAATGGATTAGAAGAAACTGCTGCACTCTTGATCGAAAAAATTCGCACTACTGGTCATCAAGCCAGCTTGACAATGCAAGATTATGAGCAGGCTGACATCAAATTAGCGATCAAGGATGTCAGCATTAGTGACGAGGGTTATACCCTTACTATCGATAATGAAGGTATCCTTGTTGAAGGTGTTACTCGAGCAGGTGTTTTCTATGGTACACAGAGTTTATTGGCTTTGTGGCCCCTGTCTTCATGGGAAGACAGCTCCTCCACCACGTTTTCAGGAATCAAAATTGAGGACGGCCCTCGATTCCAATACCGAGGCATGCATCTGGATGTGAGTCGAAACTTCCATGAAAAGGAAGGCGTGTTTAAGCTTTTAGACATCATGGCATTTTATAAGCTGAATAAGTTTCATATGCATCTTTCCGATGATGAAGGTTGGAGGCTGGCCATTAAAGGAATTCCTGAACTTACCTCAGTAGGTGGCACTCGTGGCCATACCCTTGATGAAAAAGAGTACTTGTATCCCTCTTATGGATCTGGCCCTTTTCCCCACGATCCAAACAACCACGGCACAGGATTTTACAGTAGAAAAGATTTCATTGAAATTCTGAAATACGCACATGCTAGAAATATTGAAGTAATCCCCGAAGTAAATTTCCCAGGTCATGCGAGAGCCGCTATTAAGGCAATGGAAGTTAGAGAACAACGTATTCAAGCGGATGAGGATAATGCACAACCCTCATTTTTGCTAAGCGATCCCCAGGACAGCTCTGTTTACAAATCTATTCAAGGATATGACGATAATGTGATTTGCGTTTGCCAAGAATCCGTTTATACATTTATAGAGTATGTAGTCTCGGATATCGTCAGCATGTATCAGGAAGCCCAGGTGCCTTTAAATATTGTACATACCGGTGGCGATGAAGTACCTGCAGGAATATGGGAAAAATCCCCCATCTGTGCGGCCTTAATAGCCAGCAACCCCGAACTGGAAGATATTGGTGATCTGTCCAATTATTTTCTAAGAAGGTATCATGAAATTCTAAGCCAACAAGATCTGATTACCGCAGGTTGGGAGGAAATAGCCATGCACAAAATACAAGCAGAGGTAGGTGGAGAGGATGACCCTACCAGCTCCAGAAACATTATGGTGCCTAACCCCGAATTTGTAGACAGTAATTTCTTGGCCTACGTTTGGTTATCAATTTGGGGAGTAGCTGGTGAGGATCTGGCCTATCAATTGGCAAATCGGGGATATAAGGTGGTAATGAGTAACGCCAGCAATTTATATTTTGATTTTGCTTATGACAAAGATCCCCAGGAACCGGGTTTCTATTGGGCGGGGTTAGTAAACACCCGCAAACCCTTTGAATTGACACCTTTGGATATTATGCAAACCGCCACAGATGACATCATGGGCAATCCGTTATCCATCGATAATTATGAAGATCAAGAAAAATTGACTGAACAAGGGCGTAAAAACATATTAGGCATTCAAGGTCAATTGTGGAGTGAAACGGTACACGGCCAGGATCAATTGGAGTATTATGTATTCCCTAAATTATTGGGGCTGGCGGAACGGGCCTGGGCAGCAGATCCGGATTGGGCCAATTACCCCAAGCGTGCAGATCGACTAAAGGGGCTTGATGAAGCCTGGAACGGCTTTGCCAATACCATGGCCCAAAAGGAACTTCCCAGAATGGATCATTTATGGCAATCTGTAAATTATCGTGTGCCTCCACCTGGTGCCATAATTGAGC
>JAJCYK010000454.1 GCA_029262935.1 Cytophagales bacterium
TAATTGAGTGAAATTACTTAATTGATTTTTTTTTGGTTGTTGGTTTACCTTTCCCCATTTGGAATTACCAACTAATAGAAACACGAACCCTTTCGGACAATTTCTCGACATGAACTGAACCATATTTCATTTTAAAATCAATACGTTATGAAGCGGAGTATCTATATAATATTAGTGGTGCCCATATTGCTTTTGGCTCTCGGATGTGAAGAGGCTAGCTTGTTGCTAGGAAACAATATATTTAACTCAAAATATGCACTTGTTGATAGTAATGTACCGCCAGCACAAGTTAAACTATGGGCTGAAGCACCGGATCCTAATCCACTAAATGGAGACATCTTTTCACCAGTGCCTGATCCTACTACTAACTTAAACCCAGATCGAATTCTGCTATTCGGGGACCCAAACTCCAATCAAAGTAGCATCGAAATACATATGAATCGAGGCAGCGGCGGGGCTGATCATCTAAATACTATTACCCTATCCGTGCAGGGTCCTTTTGTAGAAGATCAAGAAATTACAGATGCCTTGACCGCGGAGATTACTATGGGAGGACTACCCAATCAAACCGGGGCCGTGGTTTATAATATGGATAATACACCTGATACTTATTTCTCATTTACTGTTACCAATATAAATACCACTACCAATACCGTGGGAGGAAACTTTCACATGTTACTTACGCAAGTGGGTAACCGTAGTGCGGATCCAGTCAGTGTCTACGAAGGGGCTTTTTCCTGGAATTTGGATTAATACTGTATTTATAAAAGGGTTGGCCTTTAGTAGTTTACTGGCTTAGCTGGACTCCAAGATTCGCATTTGAATCCTTGTGGGTCCAGTTTCTTTTTTACACCAAAACAACTCTTTCGGGAATTTACTATATTCGGTTTCATGGCAATTCCTTATATATCCTCTGCAGAAATTATCAACTATTTGCCTTACAAAGAACTCATAGTTTCCTTACAAAAAGCATTTGCGGACTATGAGATCTACACCCCAGATCGTCACCACCATGCTTACGGGCAGTCTGAATTAGACCGAGCAAACACATTACTCGTGATGCCTAGTTGGCAACTTGGTGGTAGTTTGGGGATTAAGCTGGTGACGGTTACTCCAAATAATCAGCAAAATCATCAGCCCACAGTTCAAGCGATTTACACCTTGTTTGATATAGAAACCGGGGCGCCCAAAGCAATTCTCGATGGCAGTGAATTGACTGTTCGACGTACGGTAGCCGCTTCCGCTTTGGCCTCCAAATATTTATCTAAACCTGATAGTCGTGGCTTGTTGATTGTAGGTACTGGTCAAATTGCTGGACAACTGGCACAGGCTCATGCCACAATTCGACCATTGGAACAAGTATTCATTTGGGGAAGAGCGCTCAATAAGGCTCAAAAATTGGCCGAAGAATTAAAGGGGATGGGATTTGATGCCAAAGCTGTAAGTACGGTGGAAGAAGGAATGGCTGCTGCCGATATTGTTAGTGCAGCTACCCTTGCCGACAACCCTCTAATTTTTGGAAATCATCTGAAGCCGGGGCAGCACATAGATCTAATAGGCTCATACTTGCCTAATATGAGAGAAGCTGATGATCATCTAATTTCCAGAGCCAGTATTTATGTTGATACTCCATTGGCCACTCAGGAGTCTGGGGACCTGAAAATCCCCATGGATTCTGGAATAATTTCCGATAGAGAAATAAAAGGGGATTTGCACAAACTGTGTAAGGCCGATCAGGTCGTCCGTAAAAGCCCTCAGGAAATAACATGTTTTAAATCCGTGGGAGTCGGTTTGGAAGACTTGGTAGCAGCTGATTTGGTATTTAATAAGTTTATGAAGGATGACCGAAAAAACGTATAAGCCGCCTGATAATTTTATGCGTATTGAGACCATCGATATGCATACTGGAGGAGAACCCTTGCGAGTGATAGTCGGTGGTTTCCCCCAGTTGGTTGGTCATTCGGTATTAGATTACAGGCGCTTTCTTCATCAGCATCATGATGATTTACGTAAAGCCTTGATGTTGGAGCCTAGGGGTCCTGCGGATATGTATGGATGCCTGGTGACTCCCAGTGAAGTGGCTGATTTTGGAGTCGTTTTTATGCACAATGCAGGTTATAGTACCATGTGCGGACATGCTACTATCGCTTTAGGTAAACTAGCGGTAGAAGCTGGTTGGGTAGTTTCCGGAGATGAAACGTGCCATTTTACTATTGAAGCACCATGTGGTATACTGAAAGTTGCCGCAGACGTAAAGCACAATCAAGTACAAGAAATCCGTTTTCTGAACGTACCCTCTTTCGTAATTGCGTTGAATGAAAAAGTAGTTGTGCCCGAACTCGGAGAGATAAACTACCATCTGGCTTACGGGGGCGCTATATACGCATTTGTAGAAGCGCAATCCTTGGATTTAAACTTAGAAGCATCCCAGGCATCTAAGATTATAAAATACGGACAAGACATCAAAGCTGCGGTAATCCGGCAGTCAGAACTAATAAAGCACCCCTTTGAACCTGATCTAGGTTTTTTGTATGGGACAATATTTACTGGCCCTGGGCAGGATTTTGAATCACATTCCCGAAATGTTTGCGTCTTTGCTGATGGAGAACTGGATCGATGTCCCACGGGCTCTGGAGTTTCTGCAAGAGCGGCCATTCATCACGCCAAGAATGAACTTGAATTGAATGAATGGATTACTATAGAAAGCATAGTTAACACTAAGTTTGAAGTTAGAGTCACTGAAACTTTAACTTATGGACCACACCAGGCGGTTATTCCTGAAGTAAAAGGTAACGCCTTCTTTACTGGTCGTCATGAGTTTTGGATAGACCCTCAAGATCCATTAAAATCAGGGTTTTTATTAAAACATTGATTTTAGTGCTTTACCAGTATTTTGAATTTGTGCTCTTTATTATCAATTTTGAAGATCAGGTGATACCAACCGTTAGCCAGGTTTCCTAAGAAAAGCGGTTCTTGATTAGGCCAAACTTGGTAATTTAAATATTGACCATTAGCATCTATTAATTGGGCCTCCAAGTTATTGGTTGTGATATCAGCATTTACGTAAAGGAATTCTTTTGCGGGGTTAGGATATATACTAACTGGTGCGTCCATGAATAAAGAAGCTATATGAGAATAAGTAAATCTACCATCATAATCCACTTGTTTTAGTCGATAATAGTTCCATCCGGGGGTGGGGTTCTGATCGAAAAATTGGTATTTATTGGCTTCATCCCCTGGGAGCGACCCACTAATGTTTGAAAGGCTCTGCCAAGTATTAAAAGCAGTAGCG
>JAJCYK010000455.1 GCA_029262935.1 Cytophagales bacterium
TCGATACTGGACTGAAACCCTCTGGTATTATAATTTTCCAAAACCTGTATTCCATTGCCTGTTTTTAGAATCACCTTGGCACCAATACCAAAAGGATTGCCATTAGGGCCATTAAATGCCACCTTTAAATAAGCATGGTCCAGCAGATCGGATTGATTCTTGTAAAGAAAAGCCTGACTATTCAGATTATTCACCACTAGATCCAAGTCCCCGTCATTGTCCAAATCTCCATAGGCGGCACCATTGCTAAAGGAGGGTTCGGACAAACCAATGCGCTCGGCAACGTCCTTAAATTGGAGATCGCCATGGTGTTGAAAAGCATAGTTACTAAGAGGATTTGAGGGCATGAAGGAGATAAGCTTACGGTTATCCAAGGTGCCCTCTTCATTTAAGGCAAATTGTTTGGCTTCTCCATCCGCTAAGAAATTGCGGAAATCCATAGACATCAAGTCTCTTAGAATACCATTGCCTACAAAGATGTCCTTGTGTCCATCATTTTCAAAATCGAAAATTAAAGCGCCCCAACTCCAGTCGGTTGCTGCTACTCCTGACATCAAGGCCACTTCTTGAAAGCCGGCATGGCCGTCATTAAAATGGAGGCAATTTTGTACCATTTGATAATGAAAATTGGAGCGGTATTTTAAATCCTCCAAATGATAAGGATCAAAGGCCATGGTTGTTTGCAGCCGGTAATTATCTGCGGGTAGCATATCTGTCGTGAAAATTTCTGGATACCCATCGTTGTTTAGATCTGCGATGTCAGCCCCCATGCTGGACACCGAACAGTAGTTCATGTTGGACACGAGGCTTTCTTTAAAGGAGCCGTCGCCTTCGTTTAAATAAAGATAATCGCGTTCCCAAAAATCATTGCTGATATAAACATCAGGCTTGTGATCATTATTTACATCACCTACTGCTACCCCCAATCCAAATCCAATATCACTACTAAATATCCCTGCTTCCTTCGTTACATCAACAAATACGCCACCCTCATTGCGCATTAACTTGTCCCCTCCAGGGTCCAGGTCCATTTCACGTACTTTCTTGTAAAGTTCAATTTTACTGGGGTCTCTGAAACTATTATTAAGTAAGTAACAATCAAGGTCGCCATCAGCATCATAATCAAAAAATGAGGCATGTGTGGAGTATCCCGTATTGTCCAAGTTAAACTCCCGACCTCTTTCACTAAAAGTCAGATCACCATTGTTAATGAATAATTCGTTCTCCTTATCAGCCCCTGTTACATCGCCAGAGTTACAGATATAGATGTCCAAATAGCCATCGCCATTTACATCGGACATGGTTACGCCCGTACTCCAAGGCTTAGTACCTGAAACACCTGCCTGCTCCGTGATATCTGTAAACTTGAAATTGCCATTATTTAGGTAGAGCTTGTTTTTACCTTGGTTTGCCGTAAAATATAGATCTGGCAAGGAGTCATTGTTAATGTCACCGATAGCGACTCCCCCTCCATTATAAAAATTTCGATACGTTAAGACATTAAACGTTTCTCCATCTTCAATCTGATTAATAAAGTCAACTCCTGTTTCCTTGGCTTCTAATGATACAAAAACGGGCTGGTTTGTTAATCTCTGTGAAATCTCATTCTCTGCTGATTCACTCTTTTCTTGTTGGCAAGCAAACAAAAAGCAGATTGAAAAGAGGGTCAAAATGTACTTCATTAGTATAATTGATTCAACTTGTTTGAAACTACTTACTTTGCTATTGGTTTCTAAATAATCCATCCCCATTGCTGCCTAGATACCCACCCCACAGAGGTTGTTTTTTGGCGCGAATATGCGTACTCACCCTTTTTACATTCATACCTAAAAAGGTCAGTAGATGGGCATTGGGGCTGTAATATTGGCAATAAACAATGTCTAGATATCCATCCTCATCCAAATCACCAACCCAAGGGGTGCTAAACATGTTTTTGAAACCTTTTGTCTGGTCTATTGGAATGGTGTTTTGGTTTTTGAAGTCCACCGCCAATACTTTGTTTTCAACTCTTAACGGGACATCACCGGTCAGCCTGCCTGCACAATCGAATTCATTGAAGCTAATAATTGCCTCATCATACCCGTCCTTATTTACATCATATACCACTGCGGATGAGAAACCAACGCAACCTAATGAGTCCATATGGTCAATAGTGCCAGTGGCCCCGTTGATCATAATTTGAATGCCTGTAGTACTATTGGGCCATACTCCTTTGCTTAGAAAAGTGTAAAAATCTGGAATTTTATCGTCTGTAAAATACCCCACCGCGAAGCTATTACTAGACTCAGTATTGGGAATGTTTTGCTGCCACAAGGATTTGAAATTAAGTCCATCAATAGCAAAGATACTGCTGCCGTGAGATATTGCAACAATGTCCCGGTTGCCGTCTTTGTTTATATCGGCTATCACCGGAGGAGCTATAAATCCATGACCATTTTCCGAGGCAATCATCTGAGCGTTACTGAGCGTACCATTCATTAAATCTGTAAGCTTTGCTACATATAAATTTCCCGAGATGGTTTCCCCGCCAGTGCCAAAGACAATATTCCCCTCACTGCTTTCGGGTTGCTCATAGTAGATGGGTGTCATGTAAGACTCCTTACTATCTGGCATGGTGTCCGCAGCGATTATATTGCCGTTTTTACTGTCAAAGATCATTAATACTCCAGGGTACCTGTCTTCTTCTGAATTCGGTTGGGCTTTGACATTACCGCCATTTACCGTCAGCAGTTCTGGAAATCCATCCTGATTTTGGTCTGGAATTAAAACAATATTGTAAAAATTAAAACGGGCATACCTGAGAATGGAATCTTCCTCAAACTGATAGGAATACTCCCACAATAAGGACCCATTTTTTCCATCCAAAGCTTTTAAAGTCTGAGATCTACCTGAAATGAAAACGTCCGATATACCATCTTCTGTGATATCATAAAAAGTAGCTGAACCAAAGACTTGATCTTTTGCCTCTTGATGCCATAAAAGATCACCATTGTTTCCATCAATAGCAATGACCCCCAAATCTGTGGTTTGGTTTTCACCTCTGGCAGCGCCCATTACGATATCTAATACGCCGTCTTGATTAATATCCGTAACCCGAGGGGAGGACTGTGAGCCTATATTATAAATGTTCTTATTCCACATTAATTCGGTTTTCTTTGAATTACAACCGCAAAGAAACGTGGCAATGATTACCAGTGAGACTATGTTAGTGCCCTTACCAATGGTATTTACCAAAGGAGCAAAGTTATGTAGGTTCTTCATTTATTTTGGGTGGCAGCCATTGGCCTTTGTGGTGAACCTAAAAATTGCCACGTATCAGGCATAGTTTAATCGTTGGCATAATACCTTCCTATAAAACTTACTATTTTCTTACGCAATTTGTTTGGTTCTATTATTCCTTCATGGGCGTATATATATTCACCACCTGGGGCTACTAACAAGGTGTATGGCAGAGACCCTTTCCAATCTTTGTCGATAACTTCTATTAGTTCATAAATGTCATCGCCGCTAAAGATTAGGTTGCTATTGGAAGCTTCCATATTAGTAAGCATAGACAGGGCTTTCTCCTTTTTATTTAATTTATCAGTGCTGATCGAGATAAATTCAAAATCGCGATCCCGGTACATTCTATTAGTATTTACTAATTCCGGAAATTCAATCAAACACGGTCCACACCAGGTGGCCCAGAGATTAATTAAACGAAGCTTGTTTCCGGAGTTGCTAAGCAGGTCTGTAATATCTTCAAGGTTTGCATTTTCTAAAGAAACGGGCTCTTCAGACCATTTTTTTAGAAGTACTTTGGTCCATTCATCCTTCCAAGACCATTTAACGGAGCAACCAAAGGTTTTGGTTTCAGTAACTTCAATTGGCTGCCCTGCAAGCATTTGATCCATAGCCAGGATTAAGTCCTTTTTTTTCGGCTCTTTGTAGGGGTCCTCTGTATCATCAATCCTGCCCCGGTAACTTAATTTTCTATGTTCATCAAACAAAAACACTTGAGGAGTAGCATAGGGACCGTATTTTAAAGAAACTTCTTGAGTCTCACCGTCATATAAATAAGGAAAGTTAAATCCCTTATCCTGGGCTCTGGTTTTCATGTCTTCCAAGTCATCATTCAGGTCGGAGTATCCCAACTCAGAGAGGCTGACCGCCTTAGGATCATTAGGGGAAATGGCCACAAAACCTACGCCTTTGGCGCGGTACTGTTTAACCAGCTTTATTATTTTGTCCTCGTAAGCTTGAGCCGTAGGGCAGTGGTTACAAGTGAAGATTACCGCCAGATATTTGTACGAGTCAAAACTGGCAAGGGAGTAGTTCTTGCCATCAGTCCCTGGCAGGTTAAAATCTGGTGCTGGGTCAGCTATGTTTAAACTGTTAATGGGCTTCTCTTGCGCAAAAGCCACACTAATACTGATACAGTAAACCAAGGATAATAGTAGGGATCTCATGATATTGACGTATACAAATTAAATGATATTAAGGTTGGGAGTATCCCATTTCCAGACTGTTTTCGTTTCTTAGGAATTCAAAAAAATATCATTTATTAAAATAATCATTTTTGGCATTTAATAATAGTGATTGGAGGGTATTGGCCTAAATAGTTTGCCTTGTTTAAAGTTTTATTCAACAACGGGCAAGGGTAGTGACTTTTTACCAAAATCCATTATATTGAATACCTAATATCATAGTAAGCCCATTGAAAATGAAAACCAACCTCAACCTCCTATTTGCAACTGTAATTTTAGTATTCATTTACAGTTGTAGTACATCAGAGCAGCATCCTGATCCGGCTCCCGTTAGCGATAAATTCGTGGTTGCCAGGGGGGTAAATATTAGCCATTGGTTGTCCCAAAGCCAAAGAAGAGGCGCGGAAAGACAAGCTTTTTTTGTAAAAGATGACATGACATTCATTGCGGATCAAGGCTATGATCATATAAGAATTCCCATTGACGAAGAACAAATGTGGGACGAATCCGGCAACAAGGATACTTTGGCATTTAGCCTTTTGCACCAAGGCATTCAGTGGGCCCAAGAATTAAACCTTAAGGTAGTAGTGGATTTACACATTTTGCGTTCTCATCATTTTAATGAGGCAGAAAAACTATTATGGACGGACGTATCTGCTCAAGAGGCGTTCTTTCAGTGTTGGAGGGACTTGTCCGCAGAGTTAAGCAAATACCCAAACGACCAAATCGCCTACGAATTGATGAACGAGCCGGTGGCGGATGACCCGGACCAGTGGAACATTCTAGTTGCAAAATGTTACGATGTAGTACGAGAGCAAGAACCCAGACGGACCATTATAATTGGCTCCAACCGTTGGCAGTCTGTGCATACCTTTGAAGATCTAAAAGTACCTGAGAACGATCCCTACATTATGCTAAGTTTTCATTTTTACATACCGCATATTATTACACACTATAAAGCCAGTTGGACCCACATTAAAGATTACCACGGACCCATTAATTACCCAGGTCTAACTCTAAACGAGACCGATTTGGAAGGGCTAGATGAAGACCTTTACGAAAACCTGAAGAGCCAACAGAAAGTATATACTATAGATACCTTAAATCAATTAATGCAATTGCCTATTCAAGTAGCTAAAAAATATGGACTGGATTTATATTGCGGCGAGTGGGGTTGCTACCATGCCACTCCGGATAGTATTCGCTGGCAGTGGTATAAAGACGTGGTTACGTGTTTAGAGAACAATCAAATTGCCTGGGCTAATTGGGATTATAAAGGGAGCTTCGGCATTGTAGATGATAAACGTCAGCCCAACGAAAAAATGTTAAAAGTACTGTTTGATGAATCCATCCAGAGCCGCTAACTCAACCTTTTCTAATCAGTACTACCCAATCTTGTTTTGTTGTTGACCTGTTGGTTTCAGGTGGACTACCTAATTTTCGAACTGCACCACCGGTAAGGTCCGTAACAGTGCCTGTTTGCAATTGCTGACCGGTTAGAGGATTGTACCAGAATACTTGAAAATCACCCTGAGCGGCACTTAAGTCTATGGTATATTCATGGGCCTCGGGCAAGTAAGCAGCATAAATGGTATCGGACTTATGTAAGCAGTAGGCATCTGGTGAGTTTATCAGTTGATGCTCTGGCTGCATTTGCCAGTAAGGTAGGTGTTCTTCAAAAAATGTAACGGCATGATTTGTTAACTCCCATAATTGATCTCTTCTTCGCCAGTCTTCTGACGTCAAGTCGTTGTGCAGATTCTTGGCTCCGAAATACCACTCAACACCAGCGGCTCCAGACATTAAAGTGCCCCACAACACATACCGACGCAGGCTGTCATGATAAGGATCCAAGGAATCAGGTTGCGCTCCGGTATGCCACATGCCAATTTCATCCATACCAATTAACCACTCATGACCACTTGCACGAGCTTTATCCTTCCATAGCTGCACTACCTCAGGGGCGCCTTCTCGTTTATCCACTTGTAAGGACAACCCGTCCAAGTCTTTATATCCAAGTATTGGAGTCAGTATATCCGTCCGGGGAGGATCGTGAGAATGAGTATGCAAGAGAACTGGATGATTGTAGGGGTCATTCTTTTTAATATAGCTGGCCATAGCCTTTCTCTGCCTGTCGTCTTGTCCATTAGGAGAGAAAGAGGCCGGGCCATTCTCTTCTCCTAGATTCCATATTAAACCTGGATGATGTGCAAACCGCGCTATTAACTCCCGCAAATACAATTGTCGTAGCGGTCCGGTATCCCCATTGTCCAGCATCAATTCGTTTTCCGTTTCCTGTAATACGACGTGGAGCAGTAGGCCTTTGGTCTGCATATGCTGGAATACGATCTCCCATTGGGCTAGCTTGCTCACGTCAAAACGCGTATGATCCTCGGGACTTAAGTAAGGCCAGACATCTTTGCCATCTCCTAAAATGTTCATAGTAAGGAAATAAACACTATTCATCCCTTTCGAAGACAGATAATTTAATGCGCCGATAAGTGCTTTACCTTTATCCTCTTGCCAGGTAGGGTCTCCAGGCATCCAATCATTTAGATGGGGCGCATAGTGATGTATGCGCTCTGTGGTATTAGATTCGCCATCACCTTCGGAGGCGGAGATGCGATAGGTGTTATCAAAGTCAATATAAGCTAGTAGGTTTTCCGGGCTGTCTGTGCCGCCTTTTAACCAATACTTCTGGGAGTTGGTAAATCGAAAGAAACCGTTGTAAGCTTCCAGAAGGCCGTGAGCCCGAAAATCGTCCCCAGATTTATCTGATGGTATTACTTCAAACTCTCCGCTGGCGTTTTCAAGAGCAATGGCTGTTCCTTGGCTACTGTCATCGTCTAAAGCAATATCTTGGCCATGATGAAGTACCGCGGTATAGGTCCATTTGCCCACCCGGTCCGGAGTAAAACGAACGAACCAGATGTTGCCAGAATCAGCGCTGGTTTCTGCAGAATTGCCATCTGTTGCGTAGAACCCAGGGACGGTATAACGCTGGTCTTGGTGCTGGAATTCTACGGTCAAACGATAATTAAGAAACGGGTTGTCGGCAGCTTTTTCAGAAGTTTCAGGACCGACAAAGGGGAGCGTAAGGGTATGCCATTGAGCATAGACCGCCGCCTGGTCCAAAGTTTGCTCGGAACCGGCTTCCTGAGAAGTACAAGCAAATACAAATAGCCAACAAGAAGCGAATGTTAACAAGTTTGAGATGTAGGGTATATGTTTCATAAATAACAATTTAACTTAAGCTGGAAGGTTGCACCGTGTTTACAAAGGTAAATGAGCTCTTAGCGGTGGCCTGCCTAAGGTACCTCTTCTTAATGTCATCAATTACTACTTTATTTACTGTTTTTGAAGTACATGACCGTTTTAAATACTTGTTTCTAGAGCTAAGTACGATTTATTACGCTATTAAGAGTACTTAATATTGGCGGTTATGATTTTGTGATTGTAATTTAAGTAAAATTAATGTAATTTCGAATACCGTATACGAAATACAAAAAATTACGATGAAGTTAGTAAGTGATGAGTTGGGTCAAAAGGCCTACAGAAAGGTAAAGAACATGATTCTTACCAAGCAACTTTTGCCGGGCCAAAAAATTGTTCAAGATAAGTTGGCCGAGGACCTTGGGATTAGCCGGACGCCGCTTAGGTCGGCCTTGCAAATGTTGGAGGGAGAAAACCTGGTGGAGTCTTTACCGCGACGAGGTGTAGTGATAAAGCAGTTTACAGATGAAGAAGTGGTGGAGATCTATGATTGCCGTATGGCTCTGGAAGGTACCGCAGTGAGGTTGTTTACGGAAAGGGCTAACCCAGCAAAACTTCGAAAACTATTTGAACCGTTCCAGGGAGATTCCACAGAGATTGACCTTGTTGCTTATCAAAAAGCGGACAGTCAATTTCACAGTCATATTATTTCAAAATGCGGTAACGGCTATTTAGCTAAACTTTTTCATCAAGGTAACCTATTGGTCTTTATTGACCTAATTGGCTTGGTCAGACCGCCTGAGGAAACGCTTTCCGAACATTTGGCCATAATTTCTGCTATTGAGCAAAAGGACGCGAACCTGGCAGAGCAACTGGCGAAAGACCACTTGGTTAAATCCAAAGAACTCATTTCAGAAAGAATCAAGAATGCCAACTAAACCATTAATCCCTCTGAGGTATAAAATGGTCAGTGGCACCTTTATTTTGGCCATGATCGTCCTTTTTGATCGAATCTTGCTGTCGGTGGCTAAAGACCCGGTGTCGGAAGACCTGGGGCTTTCTAATGAACAAATGGGCTGGGCGTTGGCGATATTTGCCTTAGGATATGCTTCTTTTCAAACACCTTCGGGGTACTTGGCTGATCGGTTGGGAGCACGCAAAGTACTTACTGTTGTGGTAAGCCTTTGGTCTGTCTTTACTGCACTTACCGGTGCAGTATATCAATTTGTTATGCTATTAATTGTTCGCTTCTTGTTTGGGGTAGGAGAGGCCGGGGCTTTCCCAAGTATGGCCAGGGCAATATACTCCTGGATACCACTGCAAGAACGGGGGATAGTAAACGGGATTAATTTTTCCGGAGGAAGGATAGGAGCGGCCATAGCATTGCCCGTAATGGCTTGGCTAATAAACCTTAGTGGCTGGAGAATGAGTTTTGTGATCCTGGGATGTGTGGGTATTTTTTGGGCTGTGGCCTGGTATTTTTGGTTTAGAGATGATCCTAAAGACCACCCGGCAATATCCATAGAAGAGGCCAAGTATATTGAGGAACATATACAACAAAGCGAAGAGCAATCAAACACCAGGATTTCATTTCGTAAAATGTTTCAATCCCCCTCCATGTGGCTGTTGATGGGGCAATACTTCAGTAGCAACTTTACTTTTTTTTTCTGCCTCACTTGGCTGTTTCCTCATTTGAAAGCTAAATACCAGTTGGATTTAGTAGAGGCTGGATTTTACTCTTCAGCACCCTTGATTTGTGGCGCTGTTGGTAACTGGTTTTCGGGCTGGATGGTGGATTTTATCTACAAAAAGAAACAATGGAATCTTTCCAGAAAGTTGCCTGCAATTATTGGTTTTACCCTGGCCTCAGTAGGAATTGCAGCTAGTGTGTATATGAGTGACGTAACTGGAGCCATTATTTTTATTTCCATAGCGGTGTTTGGGGCAGACATGACGTTGAGCCCCTCCTGGTCAGCTTGTGTGGACATGGGTAGGGAACACTCCGGAGCTGTAAGTGGTACTATGAACATGGCAGGAAATTTCGGATCCTTTTTGACAGCTTTGGCATTTCCCTATATGCTGGCT
>JAJCYK010000456.1 GCA_029262935.1 Cytophagales bacterium
TGAAAGTATTGGGTTCTGGGGAGGAGCTAAACATGTCCCTGGAAAAGGCCGGTCGAGTAGCAGATTTTATCGAATTAGGCGCTTTGATGATTGAAGATGCACTGCACCGAAATGAATCCTGCGGTGGTCATTTTAGAGAGGAGCACCAAACTGAAGAAGGTGAAGCACTACGCGATGATGAGAACTATACTTATGTTGGAGCCTGGGAGTACAAAGGTGAAGACCAAGAGGAAGAGGTACACAAGGAACACTTGGAATTCGAAAACGTAAAATTGACGCAAAGAAGCTATAAATAAACATTCTATGGATTTTACCCTTAAAATATGGCGGCAAGAAAACGCCACTAGTAAAGGAAAATTTAAAACTTATCCAATTTCAGACATCAGCGAAGACATGTCCTTTTTGGAAATGTTGGATGAATTGAATGAGCATTTGGTTAAAGAAAATGAAACTCCTGTGCATTTTGACCACGATTGTCGTGAGGGAATCTGCGGTATGTGTAGCATGTACATTGATGGCAGGCCTCACGGTCCACAAAAGGCTATTACCACCTGCCAATTGCATATGCGTAGTTTTAAGAATGGAGATACCATTACCATTGAACCTTGGAGGGCCAAGCCATTTCCAGTGATCAAGGACTTGATGGTTGATCGCAGCGCATTCGATAGAATCATTCAGGCTGGTGGTTACGTGTCCGTAAGTACAGGAGGAGTTCCAGATGCAAATGAAATTCCTATCCCTACTTCCATGGCAAACGAAGCTATGGACGCAGCTACATGTATCGGGTGTGGTGCCTGTGTTGCTACCTGTAAAAATGGCTCGGCAATGCTTTTTGTCGCTGCTAAGATTAGTCATCTGGCTTTATTACCTCAAGGTAAAGTTGAGGCTGAAAGTCGTGCAGAGAGTATGATTGCGCAAATGGATGAAGAAGGATTTGGACTCTGTACCAATACCGGCGCTTGCTCCACTGAATGTCCCAAAGAAATTAGCCTTACTCATATTGCCCGTATGAACAGGCAGTATTTTGCAGCAAAACAAGCTTCTGACAACATCCCAGATAAAGAAGAAGTACACGAAGGTTGACCATTATGATGCGAATTGTCTTAGGTGCCAGCGTTTTATTGTTCCTACAGTGTCAGGCACCCACTCAGTTGGAAGAAGAACGATCTGATGGTGTGGTTGAATCAGTTATTGAAATACCAAAGATACAGTACACACTCACCAGCGATCAGACACACAACAAATTCAGCAATACCATTGAACCCGTGCTAACGGTAGCCTCCGGCGCCATAATTGAAGCCTTTACGGAGGAAGCGTCAGATCAGCAACTAAGTCTGCATTCCCCTTTAGAGGACTTGAAAAATGTTAGCTTTGACCCAATACACCCCTTGACTGGTCCTGTATTTGTGGAAGGGGCACAACCCGGAGACATGCTAGCGGTTACTTTGCATGAAATCGAGATTGGTACTTGGGGATGGACCGCAGTCATCCCTGGATTTGGGTTCCTTGCTGATGTTTTTGATCAATACAAACTCCGTACTTATGCTATTGATTCAGGAGCGCAAAACTTAATTTTTAGTGACCAGGTTAGCATTCCCCTGAATCCTTTTCCTGGAGTAATGGGAGTAGCACCCACCACAGACTCGTTGCTAAGCACCATTCCTCCACGTGCTAATGGGGGTAATATGGATAATCCCTATATGACTAAGGGTACTACAGTATACTTCCCCGTATTTGTGGAAGGTGGATTGTTTTCCATTGGGGATACACATGCAGCCCAGGGACTGGGAGAGGTGTGTGGGACTGCCGTGGAAGCTCCCATGAGGATCGTTTATGAAATTAAACTGATCAAGGGGCGATCCATCCCTGAACCACAATATGAAACTTCCAATTATTATGCGGTTACGGCCTACGGTTCTACTTTGGACATTGCTGCTAAAAAGGCTACGGGTTATATGATTGATTATTTAGTCCAACAACGTGGGTTAGATCGTGAAGACGCCTATATGGTCTGTTCGCTGGCTGGGGATTTACACATTGCCGAAGTGGTCGATGTACCTCACGTACTAGTCGCCATGCACATTTCTAAGGATATATTTAAATAAGTACCGTTTTCCTCTGGTTTCATGAGGGCCAAGTAACTTGATTTGTAGGGAATTTTCCTGTAAATTATATAAGGATCATTATATCCAATCAAAATTGGCCTAACTCCCACTACTATGAAACGTGCCATACCATTTTTCCCGTTTTTGTTTGTTTTTTTGTTTGTTTCCTGCCAACCTGCAGAAGCTCCGACCGAAGCACCTCAAATGTTTCCCTCGTTGGAAGGTACTTGGCAGCTAATTAGTTATAAACCAGACGGTGACACTACCTGGAAAAAACATCCCCCCACCATAATATATGAGAAATACATTACCCCAACACATTTTAGTTGGGTGGAGTACAATACTGAAAAAGACAGTTTGCTGGGCACAGGTGGTGGCAGTTATTCTTATGACTCTTTTTATCGTACCTATACAGAAGACATTCAGTACTTTTTGCCCGCTGGCTCAAACGAATTAGGACAAGCAATCCCATTTGAAGTGGGTTACGAAGATGGGAAGTGGCACCATACCGGTTATGCTAAAGAATATGAGTTTGACCCCGAGAGTGGGGAAAGCATTGTGGTTGATTCCAGTCGAATTGAAGAAATATGGGAAAGAACCAGTGCTCTTGCCAGTGACAGCAGCCTCATGGGTACTTGGGAACTCACTTCATACAAGCAAACCGGAGACTCTTTGTTCTTGGAATATCCTGAATTCGTCACCTATCAGAAACTAATTACTCCTACTCATTTCTCTTGGGTTCAATTTAATTCTGTGGGAGATGAGGTCATGGGTGCCGGAGGTGGCACCTACCAAGCCACACCCGACGGTTATCAAGAAAAGGTAGTATTCTTCTACCCTTCTGGTTCAGTAGTACGAGGACAAACTATAGACTTTACCAACACCGTTGAAGACGGTTCGTGGCATCTAGAGGGCTATCTTGAAGATAGTGCTAAAATCGATGAGTTTTGGAGACGTTATGGACCAAATATGTAATTAAGAGCTTGGTCTTCTTTTAATGGTAACCGTTTCATTAATCCAACAACCTACTGTTATAGTTTGGCCTTCCTTTAAACTTAGTTCAAATATTTCTGACATGGCAGGAAACTGCTCCTCGGCTCTTTTCATGGCCCGTGAATCTCCTGCCTTTTGATACATTTCATATGCGGCCAGGAACACGGCTCTATCTTCAACTTTACTTACTCCCTTTCGGCAATCACCAGAACTATTCATGTAAAGATCGCCTACAAGTTTGTACGCTTTTCTTAGTGAGGCGTCATTTTTGACCGCTTCAAAAGCACTGCTTCGCGCTCTGGATTTCATCCCTCTAGCCCTAAAGTGAATCGCCAGACCATAATGAATTTCTCCTCGTTGCTTACCGGTGGTTGCCAACTCCAAGGTTTTTTGGTAATACGACTGAGCTTCATCGTAGTTTTTTCCAGCATCGCTTTTTACCGCGATCAATTTACCCATCCCAAAAGTAGGCTCCTTGGAAAATACTATTTTCGCAGCTTTCAAGAAAAACGGTTCATTAGTACATTTGTACGTTAAGGAAAGTGCAATAATACGTTTGGCTACGGTAACATCAGTAGGCTCAGTGTCTAAAGCCGGAGCCATTTTACTGGCAATAGTAGCACAATCCATATTATCCAACATTCCCACCAACATCTTGTCTATGAACTCTTGATTTTTCTTTAAGGGAGCCGCGTCTTTACCTGCTTTTTCGTATTCTGCGATATAGTTGGATAGGATATCTGTAATGGTACCATACTTTTCCAAAATGTCTTCATCTGTAAATCCGGCACTTTGCTTATAACGGCGTATGACATCCCAATATGCCACTAGATTACTGACGGAGGTTTTGTTCCCATTTAGTTCGAATGTCTTTTGGAACATTTCGTATAACTCCTTGGTTTTGGATTCATCATCCTTCAAGTAGCGATAAGCCTTATAAG
>JAJCYK010000457.1 GCA_029262935.1 Cytophagales bacterium
CAGCCAAACGCAGTCCTGTAAACTGCCACCGCAAATAGGGGTGAAAAAAATTTCGATAGGTTGCTCTGATGTGATCCCGGGGGGTAGCACAAGATCCTCCACGTAAAACCATTTGGTTAATCATGAATTTGCCGTTGTACTCTCCAAGTGCGCCCTCCTCAGTTTTAAAAAAAGGATACGGTGCATAAGCACTACTGGTCCACTCCCAAGCATCGCCAAAAAACTGATACTCCTTTTGAGCGGCACTTTGTGGAAGAAAATTAAAATCTCCTTGAAAATGGGCTTCATCTGGTATGACCTTTTCAAACAATTTGCAAGCCGCTTCCCACTCAAACTCTGTAGGCAATCGGGCACCATGCCAACGGGCAAAAGCGTCTGCCTCATAATAGTTAATATGGGTAACTGGGGCCCCCCAATCAATGGGTTCTAGTCCTCTTAAATTATAATTATGCCATTCCCCATCTATCTGATACCAATACATCGGCGCCACGCATTTCTCACTTTTGACCCACTCCCAACCTTCCAACAACCAAAACTTAAACTGCTGGTAACCTCCAGCATTCATAAACTCCAAATATTCTCTGTTGGTTATCAAACGATCCAATATCTTGTACTTGTGGAGAAAAACCTGATGTTGTCCTAGCTCGTTGTCAAAACAAAACCCCGTCTTTTCATGACCTATGGCATAGTTGCCCTCGGGAACCTCCAAATAATTCTCAGCTCTGGGCGAGGTGGACTGAGCGACCGCAGTGGGTGTTTTAAAGTAATTGGGGAATAAGGGGTTGTGACCCAAGATGTATTTAATATCGGTAATCAGCAATTCTTGATGTTGTTGTTCGTGTTGTAGCCCAATTTCAAAAACCTCCAGGAAACGTGCTGAGAATTCTTGTTCTTCCGATAACAAGTCCTCCATCGCTTGATCCACATAGGCTCGATAGGTATACACTTCGTCTACATTGGGCCGGGTTAAATTACCTCGGTTGGCGCGTAGCACTCTTTTACCGACGGTTTCATAGTAGCTGTTAAATACAAAACTATAGTCTTCATCAAAGATGCCATATCCAACCTTAAAAGGGGTTAGAATAAAAGTCTCAAAAAACCAGGTAACATGGGCCAAATGCCATTTTGGAGGGCTGACATCCACCACCGGTTGCACTACATAATCCTCCTTTCCAAGGGAGTGGCAAATCTTTACACTTTGCGCACGAACGTTCTTAAATCGTTCCAGGAGTTGTGAACCCCGGGTTATTTCAAGTTGCATGGGTTGAGTATTTTTAAGCCCTTAAAATACATAAAATGAAAAGGATTTAGGTAACAGATATTACTTAATCTACAATTAGATAATGAAATAGTAAAAGTGTTACAAAAAACCCCGGCCTTGACGTGGATACGTTAAGGCCGGGGTTCAGGCGGGCTGTATTATTTAAGTGATGCTATTATCTCGAAAAGCGTAATATTCAATTAATCCTTAAGTGACTCAATCACTTACTTACAGCCAACACGGCATAAGAATCTTTCTCATTCATTGAAACTTGAGAAATGTCCTGCTGCTCAATGATGTACATTTTATTATTATCAACTACAAAGTTCATGGTGTATTGAAACAGGTCAGATTGCTGACTTACTTTAATATCACGTGTATTGAACTTGTATTCTTCTGATTCAACAGCCAAACTATAATCTGTATCGAAGGCCATATTGAAAGAATACGTACCATTCATTAAATCAGAAGTAGTCGTGATCTGTGTTTTGTTCGTTTTCTTATTAGTCAAAGTAACTTTTGCATCAAAAGACAGGTTAGGATCTTTTTTAGTCACTTTACCTTTAAGTAAAAACAACGAAGCAGATAGCTGTGGCCGCTCCATGACATAAATATCATTCTGACCATCGGCGGTGAAATAAGCTGAGTTGAAGTAGGCCTTATTTCCAGTGGCATTCAATGAAAAGTGAATGTCATCTTGCGCAGTATTAATGGGGTAACCTACATTCTTAGGTTCACTCCATGTGGCTGATCCCGCATCCAATACGGTTGAAAAGATATCATACCCTCCCATACCATCATGTCCTTTTGAACTAAAAAACAAAGTGGCATCGTCTGTATGAATTTGGGGAGCATCTTCGTGCTTACTAGTATTAACATCAGGTCCTAAATTCTGAGCTTTTCCCCAAGCACCATTGGCTTGTTTCTTAGAACGATAGATATCAATACCACCATAACCACCGGGTCGGTTACTAGCAAAATACAAGTACTTACCATCTTTGGAAATACTGGCACTACCTTCCCAATACTTTGAATTTACATCTCCCTCTAAACGCTCTGGCTTAGACCAACCTTTACCTTTACGGGTACTTTTGTAAATATCACCGCCGTTGGCATCTTTGAAAATAAACAATTGCTTACCATCATAAGATAGACCGATACCGGCATCATGCATTTTAGAGTTTAAACCATCAATGGCTGTGGGCTTACTCCATTCTCCGTTAGCATTTTTAGTAGCCATGAAGATATCTTCATAGAAATTACCATCAGCTGCAACCGCACCTCCGGTACTATTGCTTCTTCTTGAAGTAAATATTAAAGTAGATTCATCTGCAGAAACCAATGGAATATAATCAGGATAGCTGCTATTTACGTGCTTACCTAAGCTTTTGATTGCTAGACCTAATGAATCAGGAATTAATGCTGTTCCTGCTAAACAATCTTCCATGTAGTTCTTAACCTGAGCACTTTTTTCTGAGGCAATACCTAATTTACGCAGTTGACGACTGTATCGGTGATAGTGACTTACGGCCTTACCAAATTTATGATTTAAGTGATAGGCACGAGCTAAATAAAACTCCAAATCGGGATGCTCGTAACTTCCTTTTTTAGCTAAGTCAAAGTGAGCCAAAGCGCGACCAGGTACTTTACTGTTTAGTATATAGTACATCCCAATTTTAAAATTGGTGTCTGCGTCAAAGCTCTCCGCTTCATCTTCTATCATGGCAAGTTCATCCATATGGACTACTTTACCATTAATTCGATATCCAGTGGCACTGCTACTACGGGCAGTTCTTTTAATAACGCGGGCTCCTACTTCAAAGCTACCGTCAGCTACTAAATTTTTCGTTTGATTTTTCTGAGTCAATGAAACATCATCTATTAGCACTCCTTTGTTGGGATCACCACTAAGGCTGATCACGTAGAATCCTAAAAAGGTTTCATTGGATGAAGCTTTAAATTCAAAGCTTTCATAGCTGAAACTTCCTGGAGCCGTGTTGTTATCAATGAAGATATCATAAGCCAATTCTCCATTCACAGCAATACGCAAGGTTTTATCCCCGGCGGATTGCCGATGAGCAAAGGCAAATTTTACTTGATAAACATCTCCGGGAGTTGTTTCAATATATTGTCCCATGTTGCTTAACTCATCTACTTCCGCGAAGTGTTGTCCTTCAGCGACTGATTTTAATCCGTAAACGGGCGTTGCCATACGAGGTTTAAAGTAGATCCCAGCGGATCTCTTCTCTGGTTTCCAAGGCTTCCATGCCTGGCTATGATTTATATTAGACTGAGCGTTAATACTTAAGCTCATTGCGATAATTCCGATTGCAGTTATTATTGACTTTTTCATGACGACATACTTTATCCAGTGTACCGCATATCACACGGTTCACACCTATTAAAAAATGATTTAAATAAAAATTAAAAAGACGTCTGACCATGGATACTCGCAAGTAAAGCATCCCGTTTGGATGTTTCACATAAGAATCCCATTAGTCAAGTTGGACCAACTGCTATATAGCTTTAGAATAATCTACCAGAAGTGAATATCTCGAAAAGAAATGTATTCGCTCGAACGACTACATCATTGCTGTTTGAAGACGCGCCCCAAAATCCGGGCGGTTAATCAGGTACTAAATAATCCCTTGTGAAGTACCATTGTTGAATGAGAACCATAATTGATCTCATTCGAATTCAAATTTGCAAAATAATATAGAGTCCACAAGACCAAAATAGGCTACTTTATTCCTCATGTTAGGTTTATTATGTATGTCAGTAAAAGTGCTCTAAATGAGGTGTTTTTAGATGTTTTTCGGGACTCATTATGTATGTAAGAGGACAGGTGAATTTGTCATAATTACCCCTTGGTGATCCCTCAATGATTAAGTATTAATCCTTGTTTTAAGTGATTATCTAGGAGAATATCTTTCAAAAATGGTCCTTTATTAACTATTATGATAAACCTTACATCTTGAATTTTGGGGGCATTTATTAAGGAAACAACCACATATTTAAGTTTCAACATCTAATACCACATTACCTACTTCGACCTAAGGTTTAGTGCACTTTTCTAAAAATAAAATACCTCTCACCATGATATCTTACATTTGGGGTAGGCTGAAGGCACTCATGTAAGTTGTACGAAGGTGGGTGAATTATTGCCTAATCAATGAAATCGTCCTAATTCTTCCTCTCAAAATATCATATCCCTTCCAGTAATTGGCAAAACTTGAAAGTATTATTACAACAGGGGTTACCTTTTAAGGGTGGATATGGAATTCTTATTTCAAACGGGCCATTTCTTTTTCATATCGCCTACTATAATTTTAATAAGTCTCTGGTTAATCTTTATTTGCATTAATTACAACCTTTTGAGGACTTTACTGGTCTCTATTTTACTTGTAAGCAAGATCATGAAACACCTCTTTTATATAATTATCGTTAGTTGGGCCCTCACCGGATGTGAATCCGAACCAGAGTCCTTTGTTAAGGAATATACCGTCAATCACCACCTGAGGCCCGCCCAAGGTTTCATTCCGGTAATGAGTTTAATGGTGCGATCCGGTGACGTGAGTACATGGAATAATTTGTTTCAATCAATTGAAGGGTTTGAGTTCGATTGGGGTTATGAATACCAACTTGCCGTATTTGTAACGGAAATAGACAATCCTCCAGCTGATGGCTCTTCACTCAGGTTCCAGCTGCTGGAAGAGATTAGCAAAACCAAAGTGCCAGATGGAACTACTTTTGAAATTCAACTAAAACGAGCTAGTTCTGAAACTAATTATGTAACAGATGGAACCGGGGAAGGTCCTACCCTACTAGGCCGGATTGCTGTTGATTGTGAGGATTTATGTACCGATTTAGAAAACCTTTTAAGTACAGACCAAGATGTGTTTGGCGTCTTTGAGCATGTGGATAATGAAAAGATCAGACTGATCCAAGTACGGGCAAATTAAAAAGAAGGAGGGACTAGAATCTTAAGTTTCTCCGTTGCTTACCCTTTTAAAAAGTTTACACTCCGCCATTTTAATTCCTCATTATTAATTATTAATTAACGGTATCGACCAGCGGTAATTAATAAGATATGATCCTTCAACATTTAGACCAGCAGCCACAAATAGACCCTTCTGCCTACGTGGCACCAAATGCCCTCATTTGTGGTAACGTACGTATAGGTAAAAATGCTCGCATTATGTTTGGCGCCCAGCTTATCGCGGAAAATAGTCCTATTACTATTGGAGCGTATTGCATTGTCCTAGAAAACGCGGTAATTCGAGGCACAGAAAACAATCCTGTGACGATAGGTAATAATTGTTTGATTGGTCCAAACAGTCATCTGGCTGGCTGTACCTTGGAAGACGAGGTATTTATTGCAACAGGGGCTTCAATTTTTCACGGAGCAACAATCAAGCATGGTGCCGAAGTACGTATTAATGGCGTGGTCCATTTAAAAAGTGTCCTGGGTGAAAATGAAATCGTACCCATCAATTGGGTTGCTGTAGGAGACCCGGCACAAATATTCCCTCCTCAAAAACATGAAGAAATTTGGGCTGTTCAAAAGACATTGGACTTTACTGATCATGTTTACGGATTACCCGAAAAACACCAAGGCTCCGGCATGAGTTACATTACTAGAGCCATGGCACAACGTTTGAAACACCATAGCGAAGACCGTATCGTAGAGTGAGCATTGACCCTCAGCAGGTGGAAGAAATGGTGATAAACCCAGGTCCACGAATACAGATGAATGAAACGATTAAGGGCATGGCTCGTATTATTGACTAAAGCTTGATTCGTTTTTCTCGAGCTTACATGCTTTTAATATATAGGGTACTTGTATGAATAACATTGAGATACTCGTGGGAGCCATTAATAATGGCCGCTCGATTAGCTTTGAATATCAATTGTCAGGCAAAATCAGGGGGTTACGTATAGGTGATCCTTATATCTTATATAAAGATCCACTTAAAGTTGCTGAAGTAAAGCCGACAGTTAAACTGGAATTAATACAAACAGCAGGAGTAACTAACAGTTTCGCACAGGCACCATTTCCCAGTGTTAGGCAATTTGATGTTGCCAACATAGATAAAATAACCGTCTTAGAAAGAGAAATAAACTGGGTATTGGTGAAAAGCCTGTTTAACCCGCAAGCTGCGCGCTACCAAGAAGCACTTGCTCAGGTGATGATATAAGGAATCCTGCTATGAAAAAAATCAACCACAGCCGAGGTTCTACGAAAATCAGATAATCCTTTGATGCAAAGCGATCCCTTATACACTAGTTTTTTCAAGTACATTTTTCTATTAGTTGCTTTGCTCATTGGCATTTTTGGGATTACTAATCATTTATTTCCTCAAATGTCAACAACTCAAGAGGTCCTCTTTGACTTTGATCTATTTGACTACTTTCTATTGGTAGCAGCAGGTCTACTAGCCTGGCTACTCCACCTTATTTTTTCTTCAAGAATTGTCCAGGTAAGATTGGGAGCTCAGCGTATTTCGATTTTAAATCCTGACCAAGAAATCACTTTTAGTTGGCTACAAGTCGAATCGTTGGCCAAAGTGTGTTTTGTTACTCCTCCTTTATATACCCTGCGTATTAAAAACAAAGCCGGGTTTTATCTTTTTACTACCCAAAATAAATACATCCAATCCGGATTTGGCGTGGTTGACCTTTCTGAAATGGGGGCTTTGATAAAGAAAAAAAAGAAGGCTTTGGGTATTTAAACCCATTTTGAACGG
>JAJCYK010000458.1 GCA_029262935.1 Cytophagales bacterium
TAAAAGGGTTCTTTAATTCCTACTGGGACGCCAAAACTGGTAAGATCTGGCTTGAGGTGCCCTCAGTGGATGAGGAATTTCTGTACATCCATAGTTTAGCAGCCGGTATTGGTTCTAATGATATTGGGTTGGACCGTGGACAAATTGGGGGGGAGAAAGTAGTTAAATTTACTCGTAGTGGTCCGAAAGTACTGCTGGTTCACGTTAATTATGATTATCGCGCTGAAAGTGACAATGTCGCAGAACAAAAATCTGTAGCTGAAGCTTTTGCCCAATCGATAATTGGAGGCTTTATTGTGAAACTTGAGCACAACGGTAAAATCTTAGTGGATGCCACGGCCTTCTTTTTGCGGGATGTACACGGTGTGAGCAATACGCTACAAAGAACTTCCCAGGGAGGATATAAATTAGATGAATCTCGCAGTGCCTTGTTTTTGGAGCGTACCAAAAGTTTTCCTTTGAATAGTGAATTTGAGGCAACACTCACCTTTGAATTAAATGAGAAGGAAGATCCGGCCGGTTGGGTGAAGTCAGTAACCCCTTCTCCTCGTTCTATTACAGTAAGGCAACACCACAGCTTTGTGAAACTGCCGGACAAGAATTACAAAAAGCGCATCTTAGATTCGAGAAGTGGTTTTTTTGGTATTAGTTATCAAGATTATGCCACTCCCATCGGTCAGCCGCTTATTAAGCGCTATATCCAACGCCATCGACTAGAAAAAAAAGACCCAAATAGCGAAAAGAGCGCCGCGGTAAACCCCATAGTTTATTATGTGGATCCTGGTGCACCGGAGCCCATAAGGTCCGCATTAATTGAAGGAGCCAGTTGGTGGAACCAAGCCTTTGAGGCCGCTGGTTATCTTGACGCTTTCCAAGTGAAAGTGCTGCCAGATAGTGCGGACCCTTTAGATGTTAGATATAATGTCATTCAATGGGTACACCGTAGCACTCGAGGATGGTCTTACGGAAATACGGTAGCCGACCCTCGAACTGGAGAGATTATAAAAGGTCATGTAAGCTTGGGATCATTACGTGTTCGACAGGATTTTCTAATTGCCCAAGGACTAGTTGCTGCCTATAAAAACGGACCTGAAGCTGACCCACAATTGTTGGAAATGGCATTAGCTCGATTAAGACAGTTGTCTGCACATGAAGTAGGGCACACTTTAGGCCTCAATCATAATTTTGCAGCCAGTACTAATGAACGATCCTCTGTAATGGACTATCCTCATCCATTCATAAAAGCGATTACCGATCAATTGGATTTCTCTGCCTCTTATGATGATAAAATTGGTGATTGGGACAAACGTACCATCTTATTTGGTTATCAGGACTTTGCGGATGGGGTTAATGAGGAATTAGCCCTGAAAGCCATAATTAATGAAAACAATCAATTGGGTTTAAGATACATTACAGACCGGGATGCCCGTCCCTTTGGTGGAGCGCACCCCTACGCCCATTTATGGGATAACGGCAAAGACGCCAGTGATGAAATGATTCGTATGCTTGATTTGCGCAGTGGGGCAATACAGCGATTTGGAGCAGATAATCTACCAGAGGGCGCTCCTTGGGCTAGTTTAGAGGAGGTTTTTGCTCCTTTGTATTTAAGCCATAGGTATCAAAGTGAAGCAGTTGTGAAATTGATAGGGGGAGTAGACTACGCCTATACGCATAAGGGAGACGATCAGGAGCCTTGGAGCTGGGTTCCAAATAAGGATCAGATAAATGCTTTGCAAGTATTTTTAAAAACTCTAGAGCCCGCTACTTTGATGGTTCCTCAGCATATTAGGGCATTGATTCCACCGAAACCACCGAGCTATCAAAGGACCAGAGAAAGTTTTGCTTCGCATGCCGGAGTGGTGTTTGATCCTATGGCTGCCGCCGAGAGCTCCGCCTCATATAACATTCGATTACTATTAAATGTCCAACGGGCCAATCGTTTATTACAACAGCATGCCGTAGATCGTGGGCTTTTAGGTATGGAAGAAATGCTGACGCACTTAGTGGAAAAAACCTGGGGAGACCTGCCAGAGGACGGCTATGCTCAGGAATTGCATCGTATGGTTTCTCAACTCACCATAGAGGGCATCATGCAATTGTCCAAGAATGCGCAAGCCAGTGCTCAAGTACGTGCACTTTGTCTTTCTCAGCTCAACCGAATAGAAACTTTAATTAACCAAAGGGTCCGCCAAGGGCTTACCCAAAGTGGGCAAAAAGCTTTCTATAACTATGCTCTTGATATTTTAAGTCAATTTAAAAGGGACCCGAACGCTGTTGAAGTAGCCGCACCAATAAAATTACCTGATGGTTCTCCCATCGGGGCCATGGGTTGTGGGTCAAGTTTTATAAGTGAGTAACATAAATGAATGAGTCGTACCAATTAAGGGTAGCGCAACTATCAGATGTAGAAGAGCTTCGAGTCTTAATCAGTACATCCGCACATGGCCTTAGCCATGGGGACTATTCGGAAGAGCAGGTGGACGGGGCTTTACAAGGCGTTTTTGGCGTAGACACACAACTGATCACTGATGGTACCTACTATGTAATGACCAAAGAAGGGGCCGTGGTGGCCTGTGGTGGTTGGAGTTATCGGGCCACATTGTTTGGTAGTGACAACTTAAACAGCCGTGATCCCAGAAAGCTCAATCCAACTACAGAAGCAGCAAAAATTAGGGCATTTTTTGTACATCCAGATCACGCTCGCCAAGGATTGGGCCGCTGGCTACTTACACATTGTGAAGATTGTGCTCAAAAATCGGGGTTCTCAAAATTTGAGCTAGGCTCTACATTGCCAGGTAAAAGGTTATATGAAGTGTGTGGATACATTTCAGGAGAGCCAGTGGATCATGAAATGGAAAATGGACTAATTCTGAGGGTGATTCCTATGTATAAGTCCATTTGAATCACATGGTACTCATTGAAACAGCTTTGAATTACTAGTATAAAGGGGTAATTTGAATAATAACTTTAAGAGAGCGCCATGGTATTGAAAATTAACGGTAAAGAACACCAGGTAGATATAGAACCCAATATGCCCTTATTGTGGGTACTGAGAGATGTCTTAGATATGACGGGCACAAAATACGGTTGCGGGGTGGCTGCGTGCGGGGCTTGTACGGTGCATATTGATGGTCAGCCCACGCGAACCTGTGTACATCCTGCTTCTGCAGCGGTTGGAAAGCAAATAACGACCATTGAAGGGTTGGCCTACGAGGGTACGCTTAGTGCCGTTCAAGCTGCTTGGATTGAACATCAAGTACCTCAATGTGGGTATTGCCAATCGGGGATGATCTTAGCTGTGGAGGCACTACTGGAAACCACCCCAGAGCCAAGCGATGAGGATCTCAATCAAAGTATTACCAATATTTGTCGCT
>JAJCYK010000459.1 GCA_029262935.1 Cytophagales bacterium
TTGTTGGAAGCAGACATATCGTTAAAGATTAATGCGGTTGTGATTGATGGTAAGAACACCCAAGATATTGAAAGTTTGGCGCGATTGACCAAGGACTATCCGGTGGGAGTGAGATTCATTGAAGAAATGCCATTTAACGGCGCCGGTGCCAATTATCCGGTATTGAAATGGGATCATCAGCAAATTCGCAAAGAATTAGAACATCATTTTGGTACTCTTGAACCCTTGCCAACAACCCCTGGTGGCACTTCTACCAATTATCGCATACCTGGTCACATCGGTACGGTGGGCATAATCGCTGCCTATTCTCGCACTTTTTGCGGATCGTGCAATAGAATAAGAATTACTTCCCAAGGCACTTTGAAAACATGTCTTTATGATAATGGTGTGCTGAATTTAAAAAACGTCATGCGCGCAGGAGGAAGTGATCAAGATATAAAACACCATTTGTTAAAAGCCCTTGGCAATAGGGCCAAAGATGGATTTGAAGCAGAGTCCAAACGCCCTCACGAAGTTACTGAATCGATGTCCGAAATTGGGGGGTAAAGAGATTAAAAAAAGGAAGGCTTAAACGCCTTCCCCCAGTACCGGAGTAGTGGGCACACGTCCGATACTTATTACCTTATAGATGCCTCCAATTAAGAACATGTTACGGCCTACTTGGAAATTCTGTCACACCTGACTCATGACTCATAACAAAACCTTAAAAATTATTTACGTGGGAGACCCCATGTGTAGCTGGTGCTGGGGTATTGCTCCGGCACTAAGTAAGCTTCAGGATCTGGCACAAAACCTGGACATTGATTTTGAAATCCGGGTCGGTGGGTTGAGAACGGGTGGGGGTGAACCATGGAATCAACAAATGAAAGACTTTCTCAAGCATCATTGGGAACAAGTTCACGAGGCCTCTGGGCAGGTATTCAACTATGATTTATTGGCAAGAGATGCCTTTAACTATGATACCGAACCCGCTTGTAGGTTGGTGGTTGCTTCCAGAAAATGGTTGGGAATAAATAACTTGGCTTGGTTTACGGCGCTGCAAAGGAGGTTTTATGTGGATTCCAAAGATCTTGCGGACCTGGCAAACATTAAGCCCCTATGTGATGATTTTGATCTTAACTATCAAGCCTTTCGCGAACATTTCAATTCGGAAAAGGTGAAGCAGCAAACCCTCAGCGATTTTCAAACGACCAGGTCCTGGGGCGTACAAGGATACCCCTATGTGCTATTGCATGATGAAGGTCGTCTGATAGGTCTAGCCCAAGGGTCTAGCCCTTTTGAAAAACTCCAAGCGCGATTGCAAGAATACCTTTCTCAAAAAACTTCCGTATAATTAATGTGGGGATAATTTATTAAATTGAATTTAGACTAACTATTACACCAATGGACATGGAACAACACTTAAAGACTTTGGGCATCGCGCACATTGTCTACAGTTTATTATTAGTAATACCTGCAGTATTCGTATTTGGTACTTTAACTAGTGTGGGATACTTGGTAGATGACCCGGAAGCAGCTCAGATTCTTCCCTTAGTAGGCACTTTTGTGGGGGCATTTTTATTACTACTGGCGGTACCTGGTTTAATCGCAGGATTAGGGGTGCTGTATAAGAAAAAATGGGGTTTACCAGTAGCTCTAGTGATTGGAGTATTAAATGTGTTATGCTTCCCGGTAGGTACAGCACTAGGGGTTTATACTATATGGGTGTTTACCAAGGTCAACGAAAAACCTACTCCAGAGCCAAAGTTCGGCTATGCCTAAAGTTAATTTTACATCGGCCCTACGTAGATTTTACCCAGACCTTAAACCCTTTGAAATAGAGGCAAAGACTGTTTCAGATATTCTGAAGCACTTAAATCAAAACTACCCAGGCCTTACCGATTATCTAGTGGACGAACAAGGTCGTCTAAGGCAACACGTAAATATTTTCATTGGAGACAAACTGATAAAAGATAAAATAGGATTACAAGACGTCCTGTCAAAGGACGATGAGGTATACATTATGCAAGCGCTATCCGGCGGATAACTCTAAAACTATGACTACTCAAAAGAACACCTTAATGTTAGGAACCCGTAAAGGGCTGATCACATTTGAGCGTAACGGTAATGGTTGGGCTCATAAGAACGCTTCATTCTTAGGCATTCCCGTTTCGCTCACCCATGTAGATAGTCGTACGGGTACTTGGTGGGCTTGTTTGGATCATGGTCATTGGGGTCAAAAGTTGCATTTTTCAAATGATCAGGGTGCAAGTTGGGAAGAGGTGGCCTCTCCAAAATTTCCAGAAGGCACTGAAGTGAAGCCAGGGGAGGTAGCCTCGGTGAAATACCTATGGGCCTTTGCCGAGGGAGGATCGGATAGGCCCGAAGAATTGTATATTGGTACAGAGCCAGGAGGTCTCTTTAAGAGTTCAGACAATGGCCATTCCTTTGAATTAATAGAAAGCTTATGGAATCATCCCTCCCGGGAAGGGCACTGGTTTGGAGGTGGCCGGGATTATCCGGGAATTCATAGTATCGTGGTTGATCCTCGAGATAGCCAACATCTTTATATTGGCATAAGTTGTGCAGGAGTATTCGAATCTTATGACGGGGGCAATTCCTGGGAAATCCGCAACCAAGGTCTCAGAGCAGACTACCTGCCCGATCCACAGGCAGAGGTGGGTCACGACCCCCACTTGCTGGTGACTTGTCCCAATCAACCCAACTACTTATGGCAACAAAACCATTGTGGCATATTTCGGTCAATGAATGGAGGAGAGTTGTGGGACGACGTTACTGATGTGGATGGCCCCGCGAAGTTTGGGTTTGCCGTAGCGGTGGACCATAACAATCCGGAACAAGCATGGGTGGTGCCTGCAGTAAGTGATGAGGTACGAGTGGCCGTTGATGGCGCGCTTTGTGTTTGCCGCACGGACGACGGAGGTGCTACCTGGAACAATTTTCGAGAGGGCCTGCCTCAACAAAATTGTTATGATATCGTCTTCCGTCATGCTCTTGACAATACCGGAGATACTCTGGCGTTCGGCACTACTACTGGTAATTTGTTTCTATCTAATAATAAAGGGGAGTCTTGGGAGACCATCAGTCATAACTTGCCGATGATCTATTCTACAGCCTTTATTTAACCTATGCATATTAAATAATCTATAAATAGGTCGTTCTTGGATTTGTTCAACTTTACGACCTGAAAAGCTGAAATACATGTCACAACATGTTTTAATAGTTTCAGTATATGTCCTATATGCGCCCCCGCCGACAACGGGGGCTTTTATTTTCAGCTTACAATCCTTATATTAAATTTCACTGCTAACTAATAAACCTTAACAATATGATCCCCAACGCATTTGAATATCTCACTCCAAAAACATTGCCAGAAGCAATATCGATGCTTCAGCAATACGGAGATGAGGCTAAGATTCTTTCCGGAGGGCATAGCTTAATACCCATGATGAAGCTACGTTTTGCCACTCCTGAATATCTTATTGATATTAATGACATCCCAGGCCTGGAATACTTAAAAGAAGAAGGCGGATTCTTAAAGATTGGAGCACTAACTCGTGAGGTAGCATTGGAAGAGTCGGATTTGATCACAAACAACTATCCCATTTTACTAGACACTGCTAAAATGATAGCCGATCCGCAGGTAAGAAATCTGGCAACTATTGGAGGCAACTTGGCACATGGAGATGCCGCCAATGACCATCCGGCCACCATGTTGGCTTTAAACGCCAGTATTGTTATTACGGGACCTCAAGGTGAACGAACAGTGGGAATCGACGACTTTTTCGAAGGACTTTATGCAACAGCTCTTAGAGCTAACGACATACTTACCGAAATCAAAATTCCCATACCTACTACAAGCAGCGCTGGTGCTTACCAAAAACTAGAGCGCAAGGTTGGAGATTATGCTACAGCAGGTGCGGCCGTGCAGGTCACTGTTGAGAACGGAATTATCACGGCAGTGGGTATAGGCCTTACTAATGTAAATGCCATACCCATGAGAGCTGCTCGCAGTGAGGAGATGTTGGTGGGTAATGCTATTAGTGATGAAATTATAGCACAAGCTGCTCAAGCAGCTAGTGAAGATTGCAACCCTTCTGGGGATCTGAGAGGCGATGAGGAATACAAACGGGCCATGGTAGCAGTGCTGGTCAAAAGAACTCTTAAAATTGCTCTGGAGAGAGCTCAATCGTAAATTAATCTATCATGAAAGAGATAACAGTAACAGTAAATGGGGTTGAGCAAACTTTGGAAGTCGATCCTAGATTATTACTAATCCATTTGATTAGAGAAAACTTAAGTTTAACAGGAACACATATAGGTTGTGATACTTCCAATTGTGGTGCCTGTACGGTGCTTCTAAACGGTAAATCTATTAAGTCCTGTACCATATTTGCCGTCCAAGTTAATGGCAAGCAAATTACTACAGTAGAAGGATTAGCTACAGACGAGGGCTTACACCCTTTGCAGGAAGGGTTTAAAGAAACCCATGGATTGCATTGTGGGTTTTGTACCCCCGGAATGCTTATGAGAGCAGTTGAACTTATTGAAAAGAATCCTAACCCTACGGAAGATGAAATTCGCTGGGGAATTTCCGGTAACCTTTGTCGGTGTACTGGGTACAACAATATAGTGAGAGCTATTCAGTACGCGGCAGCAAAAATGCGAGGCGATGCGCTTCCAGCCACCGATCCCGAGTTTGTTTAAAAATTTGACCCAGAAGAAATTATGATACAATGTAAAACGTCCAAAGAA
>JAJCYK010000460.1 GCA_029262935.1 Cytophagales bacterium
CCAAGAGGTTCACGATATGTGGGTCGTCCTCTATTATTAGTACTTGCTTCATAATGCTCCTAAATTGAGTTCAAAACTAGAATTTAATTATCACAAAAGTGTCACGTACCTATAAAGGTAATCTATAATTTACTTTCAAATCAGAGGGTTAACACCAGATCAAAATATAAAATTTCCTTCGAGTCAAATAAACTTCTGTTAAACTTTTTGGTCCAACTTGAACATTGAAAAACATCTTTTCCTCATGAACAATAATGTGGTATTGTGGCAAAGGAAAGTAGCTCCAGATTTAATGGCCCACTATTTAGATGGTATTTCGAGGAAGTTTCAAAATGCTACAACGAGGCGGAAGTATTGTCTATGATTGATCACCAACTGCAGGTTCTGTTGCCGTTGGAAAGCCTCCCTTTTTTACAGCAAGGAATTAAGGGCTATAACTCAGGCTTAGGGTTAACCTTTAAAAACGCGGAGGATATCTCTTTTTCCAGCAACAACAACTGTTCATGAGTGCTCTTGAACCGTGTGTTCAGTACTTTCATTTCCTGGTCCTCCAACGCTAGCATAGCATCGAAATCTTTAAAATTGGTATCGATACGCCCCTTAATGGTATCCACATACCGCTCTAGTTTGCTCCGAATCTCTTCTTGCAAGGAGGCTTGTCCTTTATCTACTTCTTGTCGGAAGCTATTTAATACCTTTTGTCTTTTTAAGCCAACAGTAATGCCTGCAAACAATATACCCACGGCTGAGAGGATCCCACCAGTAATATCGAAGACCATGCCTTTGGTAACCGTTGCTATAACGATGCCTATCACGGCTAACCCACCACCTTTGGCAATATCAGGAGCAAATTCCGTATCAGCGGGTATCATAGATTCATCTACAAAGCTGTCGGACCGACTTAAAAATTGCGAGAACGCCTGTTGCAGGTCTTGCATTACTTGCACCCGCTTTTCTGCGATGTCAGAGAAGATCTCTTGATCCGTCTTTAGTATAGATTGGCTGTTTTTTATTTTAAGTTCAATCATTTTAGCCATTTGCTGAATGCTCTCCGCAACGTCCGTCACCCCATCGTTCACTTTCAATGTCAATTGATCTTTCAAATCACGTTCCATGGTAGAGGTCACTTCTGTTAGCCAACCCATGGCGGACTCCTTCTTACTGAAAAGAGCTAAAAAAGACCGTTTCACCAAGGTAAAGAATGCCAGTCCTTTCCCAAGTTCCTTTTCGGCATTTCTCGTAATACGCTCATAAGTGGCGATTAAATTTTCCACTAAGATTTCTACCTGCTTACGGGAACGAAGGCCTTGTGAGTCTAAGGTTTCCTTTATGTCCACTCTGAAAGCTTGGTCTGCTAGCAATTGCTGATTTCGGATATCCATGCCAGTTTCTATCTTATCACGAATCTCGGTGGCAGTATCAATACTATTATTCAATTTTAGCCATGGGGCCTTTCCTCCGGTGACATGCGAGTTGATATAAGTTATTACAGATGCCATGCCGCTTTCCTCATAGGCTCCTTGAAGGGCTTTTTTGGCGGATACGGCAAATACCCTGGCCTCAGTAATACCTTTTTTCTCTGCTTGGGACTGCACACCCTTTAAGTTTATTGCCAGGTCCTCGGGCTCCATCAGGTCCGATTGTTGCAGTATGAAGATGACCTTTTTCCTCCAATCTGCATGTATGTAATCAAAGAATTCCCAAGCAGATTGACGGTAGGGGTTCTTTGCTTCAAATACGAAAACGATTAGATCGCTTACTGGAATAAATCGTTCAGTAATTTCCTGATGATGTTTGATTATGGTATTGGTACCAGGAGTATCGACGATGGCGATTTCTTTAAGAATGTCAATCGGTTGATAAATCTTTTTAAGGTATTCGTTTTGCACCAAAACATGAGTTTCTCCATACAATATTTGTTGAATGGTGTCGGTACAAGGATCAGGAGCAACTTTACATATCTCATCACCGGTATTTAGCAGGGCATTTATAAAGCTGCTTTTTCCGGCCTTTACTTCACCTACTATCACAAACATAAAGGGTTCACGGATGCGCTCTCGCAGGTCACTGGCCGTTTGGGCCAACGCAGGGCTTTTGATGCGCTCTGTGAGCTCATGGAGATCTTTTATGGCCTCTTCCAGCTGGGTTCTGAAGTTCCTAATGGAAGCATCAATTATTCCTTTTGACATTCCCCAATATAATCAATTCTATCAAGTGAGATATGCCAAATATCCCGGCGACTACGAATTGACGCAATAAGATTCGAAAACATAAACAGATAAAACCCATCCCTTACCGTCCATTTTCGTATAACCATACTGGTATGGTTCATAAACGTTGCTTTCAGCGAATATGGCTATATTTGCAACTGGGAAATTTCAATCCATGAGTAAGATTATTAAGTGGCTATTAGCAGTCGTTATTTTACTGGTTATTTTATACCTCATTAATCCTACCTTATGGGGACTTTTGGGAGCGGATCAGGAGGAAAAAGCAGTGGCGCAATCCACAACATTCCGAGCCAAGATTCCGGTAAGTGCCGTAATCATCAGACCAAAAAAGATCGACAATAAAATTAGCGTCACAGGATCTGTTGCGGCAAATGAAGAGGTGGAATTGCATACGGAAGTTTCTGGCATAGTAAAACGCATTCATTTTAAAGAGGGCTCCAAAGTACGTAGGGGAGATTTGTTGATCAGCCTAGATGATTCTGAGTTGAGTGCACAATTGGAAAAATTACGTTATACCCAAAAATTATATAGTGATTCTGAGTACCGTCAAAGGCAGTTACTGGAACGTGAAGCCATCAGTCAAGAGGAATACGAACAAGCTCTCACTGAACTCAATACAGTGGCCTCCGATATTAAAGTGGTACAAAGCCAATACAACAAAACCAAAATCAGAGCCCCTTTTAATGGAGTCATTGGTTTAAGGAGTGTGTCTGAAGGGGCCTATCTGACACCTAGTGACCCCATAGCGTTTATTTACAATATTAACCCAGCCAAAATCGATTTTTCAATTCCGGAAAAATACAGCCAAAAGGTTCAAGTGGGCGATGAGATACGGTTTATTACTGATGCCTTATCAGACCATCGTATAGGTCGCATCTATGCCGTAGAGCCCCAGGTGGACAGTGAAACACGTACTTTACGAATGCGAGCCACTAGTGATAATGGTGATGGATCTTTATTACCTGGCCAATTCGCTAGAGTCGAGTTGATTTTCAATACGCTTGAAGGCGCCTTAATGGTGCCTACCGAAGCAGTAGTGCCGGAATTAGGCGGTCATAAAGTTTACTTAAGTCGTAATGGCCTTGTGCAGCCGCTACCTGTGGAAGTAGGTATTCGGACGGAAAGCGAAGTTGAAGTGGTCCAGGGGCTACAAGCTACAGATACAGTTATAACTTCTGGCATATTACAAATTAGACCTGGATCGCTAGTTGAATTAACGATAGTCAATTAACATGAGCCTAGCTAGCGTAAGTATTAATCGTCCCGTATTGGCAGTGGTTATGTCTTTAGTGATCGTAATCTTTGGCTTAGTGGGCTTTAATTACTTAGGCATACGAGAATATCCTAGTGTGGATCCTCCTATCATTTCGGTGGCCACCAGCTACAGTGGTGCGAATGCAGACATTATAGAATCTCAAATTACCGAGCCTCTTGAGGAGTCCATCAAGGGTATTGAAGGTATCAAAACATTGACTTCAGTAAGTCGGGATGGTAGAAGTACCATTACAGTAGAATTCGATTTGGGCACAGACCTGGAGCGGGCTGCAAACGACGTGCGTGACCGGGTGTCAAGAGCCATCAGACAGTTGCCTCCTGATACGGACCCGCCGGTGGTTAGCAAAGCAGACGCCGACTCCTTTCCCATTATAAGTACTAGCCTACAGAGTGAAACCCGTTCGTTACTGGAACTGACAGCAATCGCGGATAATAACGTAAAGGAGCGCCTACAGACTATTCCTGGAGTGAGTCAAGTGCGTATTTGGGGATCAAAGAAATACAGCATGAGATTGTGGATGGACCCTTTGAAATTGGCCGCTTACAAGTTAACTCCAATTGACGTATTGAATGCAGTAAGCAACAATAATGTGGAGTTACCTTCGGGTAGGGTAGAAGGTGTCAACACGGAACTAACTGTAAGAACGCAAGGTCGTTTGGATACCCCAAATGCTTTCAACGACCTGATTGTTAAAGAAGATGATAAGGGTGTAGTGCGATTCCGTGACATTGGTCGGGCGGAGTTGGCCCCAGAAAATCAACGAACCATTTTAAAGCGAGACGGTATCCCTATGGTGATGCCGGTGGTAGTGGCACAACCCGGATCGAATCACATTGAAATATCGGATGAACTAAATCGACGGTTTGCGTCCATAAAGAAAGATTTGCCGGATGATGTGGTAGCTCAAATTAATTTTGATAGCACTACCTATATAAAGTCTTCAATTAAAGAAGTGAAGCAGACTATAGTTTTGGCATTTTTGTTAGTGGTTGCCATCATCTTCCTTTTCCTCAGGGACTGGCGCACCACCATTATTCCAGTCATCACCATCCCCATCTCCTTAATTGGTGCTTTCTTCATCATGTACTTAGCAGATTTTTCAATTAATGTATTGACATTGCTGGGTATAGTACTGGCCATTGGCTTGGTGGTAGATGATACCATCGTGGTACTAGAGAACATTTATCAGAAAATTGAAAATGGGCTTTCCCCAAAAGAAGCCGGGATCAAAGGCACGTCGGAAATCTTCTTTGCGGTTATTTCCACTACCATTGCCCTGGCTGCAGTGTTTTTACCTTTAATATTCCTAGAGGGCTTAACTGGACGTTTATTTAGAGAATTTGGGGTAGTAGTAGCCGGGGCGGTTATTATTTCAAGCTTTGTTGCTTTGACCCTGACACCTATGTTAAGCACCAAACTGTTGAAAAAGCGCGATCGTCAAAGTAAATTTTACGTGCTTTCGGAACCGTTTTTCAAATGGCTAACAGAGCAGTATCAGTGGAGTTTGCAAGTCTTCATCAAACGTCGTTGGTTGGCCTTCCCTATAATCGTGTTATCTGGAGTTTTGATCTATGTCTTGTACCTGCAGCTTCCAAATGAACTGGCACCCATGGAAGATCGAAACTCTTTTCGAGTCTTTGCCACGGCTCCAGAGGGTGTGACCTTTGAATACATGGATCAGTACGTTGATGAAGTCACTAGTGCCGCTATGGAACAAGTCCCGGAACGTTTGTTTATAGGATCTGTTACATCTCCGGGGTTTGGGGCTAGCAGTTCCGTAAACTCTGCCTTTTTATTTGCCATCCTTAAAGACAGGACGGAGAGGGAACGGTCTCAACAGGAAATTGTCAATCAAGTTACTCCCGCCATTCAGCAAATGACCAAAGCGCGAGCCTTTGTTATGCAGCCGCCAACGATTGGTGGTAACAGTTTGCGTGGTTTTCCCATACAATTTGTAATTCAGGCGCCTAATCTCGATAAATTAAAAGAAGTCTTACCCTCTTTTATGGAAAAGGCCTATGCCGATCCCACGTTTAGCTTTGTAAATCTGGATTTGAAATTCAATAAGCCAGAAATCAATATTGAAATTGATCGTGAAAAAGCTCGGGATTTAGGGGTATCTGTTTTGGACATCGCCAGAACGTTACAGTTGGCGTTTAGTGGGCAACGGTTTGGTTATTATATTCAAGACGGCAAGCAATATCAGGTAATCGGGCAGGTAGATCGTGAAAACCGCAACGAGCCGTTGGACTTGCAATCCTTGTATTTACGAGGCGTGGATGGGCAATTAATCCAAATGGATAACGTAGTAAAATTGCGCGAAGAAAGCAATCCGCCGCAGTTATATAGATTCAACCGTTTTGTCTCCGCTACCGTATCTGGAAGTCCGGCAGATGGAAAAACAGTTGGGGATGGTATTATCGCTATGGAGCGCATTGCGGATGAAGTCTTGGATGATGGGTACTCCACGGCACTAGCTGGAGAATCGAACGAGTTTAAAGAGAGTACCTCCAGTCTTTACTTTGCATTTGTATTTGCTCTAATTCTTATTTATCTGGCCTTATCCGCTCAATTCGAAAGCTTTCGTGACCCCTTCATAATCATGTTCACCGTACCTTTGGCCATGGCCGGAGCCCTAGTGACCCTCTATATATTTGGGGAAAGTTTGAATATATTTAGCCAGATTGGCATTATCATGCTGGTAGGTTTGGTTACCAAAAATGGTATTTTGATCGTGGAGTTTGCCAATCAAAAGAAAGCCCACGGGGAGGAGTTGAAAGAGGCAATTTTGTCAGCGGCAGCTCAGAGGTTCAGACCGATACTCATGACCAGTCTGTCTACTATCCTTGGTATTCTACCCATAGCTTTGGCACTAGGTGCTGGCGCGGAAAGCCGTGTATCTATGGGACTTACGGTAATTGGAGGTTTGATTTTTTCGACTGTATTAACCTTGTATGTAATCCCTGCCATGTACACTTACGTTAGTGGCAAAGAAACTCGCATGGCCAGAACCTAACCGATGATACTAAGAACCATATATGTTTGTGGGCTATTCTTGATAACAGTGGCCCTCCAAGCTCAGGAGATATTAACCCTAGAGCAGGCGGTTGGCTTAGGTTTAGACCACAATTTTTCCATCAAGATCGCTCAAAACGACGAAGAGATTAGTAAAAACAACAATCAGGCAGGTAATGCCGGCATGCTGCCTACATTGGATGTAGAGGCTAGCAAAACCTACGAAAGAGAGAATGTCGATCTGGATATCTTAGGTTCTGATGGCATCTTTAACGTAAGCTCAGATTGGGCTCAATCGGACCGCCTTTCGGCCGCAGCCAGACTAAATTGGACTATTTTTGATGGTTTGGGTATGTTTATGGCATTAGAGCGGTTACAGGCCGCCAATCAATGGGGAGAGATTAATACTAAGCAGGCAGTCCAAAATGCTACAGCTGAGATAATAATTGCCTATTATCAAATTGTTTTAGAGCAGGACAAATTGGGGGTGCTTAATGCAAATCTAGAAGTTTCCCAACAAAGAGAAGACTTCGCTAAAAACAGATACGAAGTTGGTAAAGGCTCCAAACTAGATTACTTATCGGCCCAGGTAGATCTTAATAGCGATCGTTCCGGATTAATACAACAGAAAGAATTGGTGGAGAATGCCAAAGTGGATCTAAACATCTTGTTGGGCCGGTCGGTGGATGCTCTCTTTGAAGTTGATGGAATAATTGAGCTCCAGGAAGGTCTGGATTACCAACAATTGGAACAACAACTATCAAGTTCTAATCCTGAAATTCTAAAGGCTTTGCAAGATCACAACGTAGCCTATTATTCCTTTCGAGAACAACAAGCTAGTAGATATCCAAGCCTTTCCTTGGATGCCTCTTATGGTTACAACCAACTGGATAACGAGGCTGGGCAATTGCGATCTTCTACCTCTGATGGGGTGGCATATGGCCTAACTGCCCGTTGGAATTTGTTTAATGGATTCAATACGAAGAGGCAAATACAAAATGCTAAAATCGCCCATAAAAGCACCTTAATGGCCTTAGATGAAATAAAGCTTCAATTGGCTGGGAGGCTGCGTAAAACCTTCAACAATTATCGAAACAACCTGCAACTGGTGCGCTTGGAAGATGAAAACTTGGAGGTAGCTCAGGAAAACGAAGAGATTGCAATCGCTAGATTTCAGCTCGGAGCAAGCGATGCTTTGGCCTTAAGAGAAGCACAACGAAACCTGGTAGATGCTTTTAGTAGGCTGCTGGATGCGAAATTTTCTACTAAACTAGCGCAGATTGAATTACAAAGATTAACAGGCAATCTTATTAAGAGCCAGCCTTGATCATAGGATCAAAGAACGGTGCTTGTTGCAATCGACGGATAAGTAAGTGAACTTCTGCTTCCAGAGCAGGAAAGAGAGCTGCTGGAGCTAAGCTGTTCACATCCTTGAAGTCCCATAATATCATTTCCTTTTCATCGGCATATTGAGAACGCTGGATGCGGTGTTCCAATTCAACACCTGGAATCAATACCACATAATTGGCATTTCTGATGTCTTGAGATAATAGAGGTAAAGGTCGGCGAAATTTGCCTGGTAACGGTACCCCCCGTACTTCTAATGCGTCAATACAGCGAGGATCTAATGCGTCTTGCTGGTGTTTTAGCAATACGCCA